>NZ_SMMH01000019.1 GCF_004634215.1 Deinococcus fonticola
GCCAGGACGATTTCTTCCTTGACCCCAGATGCCCAAGTTTTGCGCTGCTTTCCCATAGAGTTCCTCCAGTTTGCCTGACCCTCCTATCGGTCAGGCGATTTTTGGAAGGAATCCCTGGAGCATTACCGACACTCCTGACTGGGAAGCCTGGCTGGGTGAACTTCGGCCGCTGGTGCTGTTTAACCTGATGTTTGGCGGAGCGATGGTCAACGCCATGACGATCGACGCCCTGCGCATTGATCTTTGGCCGCATGTGGGGCTGTCTATTTCGCTCGACGCGCAGAAGGTAAAGGTCTTGCACGCGCGACCTGGAGTCATTTTGCCCGGTGGCACCGCTCCCAGACCGACCCCCGAAGCGGCCGGAGCGCGGGCGCTGAGCGTCATCAGCGAGTTCTGGCGCTGCCTTTCGCTGCTGCCTGCGGTGATCGGGCGTGGGGAGTGGCTGATGGCGTTTCAGGGGTTGAGCGTGGAACTGGGCCTGGTCACCGAACTGCTGATGCTGGCAGCGGGGGCGGTGCGTGACCGGGGCGTCAAGAACCTGAACGAGTACCTGCCCCATGACCTGCGTGAGGCCCTGGAAAGGGCCGTGCTGCCGCCTTCCATGACCCCGCCGCACCTGGCCCGCGCACACCTGCACCTCACGGAAATCGTCAAGATTCACGGACGGCAGGCCGCACAGGCGCTGGATTTTCCCTATCCGGCGGCCCTGGAGGAAACGGTGATGCACTATGTACATGCTGAATTGGGAAGGCTGAAAATTACGCCCGCGTAACGGTTCTGCGTCAACGTTCCGGCTCTGTTCCTCACTTCGTACTGACTGCAAATCTATACGCCTGCTTTCCTTTCTCAAGCTGGGCGGTTTAAGCTCTTGTCATGCAAGCGAGCAGCGTGGTGGTACTTATTATTAGTCTCCGGGGAGTCCGAGGCTAAGCGTACTGTTACCGCGACCCGCACCCCCGACCACACCAGGTGGCGGGGGGTTTTTCTTAGGAGGGGGCAATGGCACAGAAGGCGGAAAGTACGGGTTTGGAGCGGGGTGACATGACGGGCGCCAAGGCGCTGTGGGCGACCCTGGCGAACCACGGCATCACCACGGTCTTCGGGTATCCGGGCGGGGCGATTATGCCCGTCTACGACGCGTTGACGTTCTACCCGGAGGTGCGGCACATCCTGACGCGCCACGAGCAGGGGGCGGCGCACGCGGCCGAAGGCTGGGCCAAAGCCACCGGACAGCTCGGGGTGTGCATGGCGACGTCCGGGCCGGGCGCGACGAACCTGGTCACGGGCCTGGCCGACGCCATGCTGGACAGCGTGCCGCTCCTGGCGATCACCGGAAACGTGGCGCGGCACCTGATGGGCACCGACGCTTTTCAGGAAGCGGACATCACCGGCATCACGCTGCCCATCACCAAACACAACTTCGTGGTGCGCGAAGTCGAGGACATTCCGCGCGTTCTGTCCGAGGCGATCTACATCGCCCGAACCGGGCGGCCCGGCCCGGTGCTGGTGGACATTCCGAAGGACGTGCAACTGGCGGCCTTTCACGGCGAGTTGCTGCCCCCTCTGCCGCGCCGCGATGCGTTGAAACCCGCGCCGGAAGTGGTGGAACGCGCCCAGGAAGTGCTGCGCAGCGCCAGAAGGCCGGTGATGATGCTGGGCGGCGGCGCCCTGGACGCCGCGCAGGAAGTCACCCAGCTGGCCCGCGCCTGGAACGTTCCCGTGTCCACGACCCTGATGGGCCTGGGCGCCTTTCCCGCCAGTGACCCCCTGTGGCTGGGCATGCCGGGCATGCACGGCAGCGTGGCCGCCAACCGCGCCATCAGTGACGCGGACGTGCTGCTCTCTATCGGCATGCGCTTCGATGACCGCGTGACGGGCCGCGTGAACGGCTTCGCCCCGCACGCCCAGATCATTCATGTGGAACTGGACGCCGCCGAGATCGGCAAGATCGTCCGCACCCATGTCCCGGTGCGCGGGGACGCCAAAGAGACCGCCCGGGCGCTGCTGGCCGGCGCAGCGCGGCTGGAACACCCCGAATGGGACGCGCAGATTGCCGAGTGGAAGTCGCGTACACAGACGCCGGATCACTGGGGCGCGGGGTACGCCATCAAGGCCGTGTGCGACCGCCTGACCCCCGACGACATCCTCAGCAGTGACGTGGGGCAGCACCAGATGATTGCCGCGCAGGAGGCCCGCTTCGAGAAACCCCGCCGCTGGCTGAATTCGGGCGGGCTGGGCACCATGGGGTTTGGTTTTCCCGCGGCCATCGGGGCCGCACTCGCGGAGCCGGGCGTGCGCAGTGTGGTCATTGCCGGGGACGGCGGGTTTCAGATGACCGCGCAGGAACTGGCCACGCTGAAACACGCGAATATTCGGAACGTCAAGATCTGCATCGTCAACAACAGCTTTCTGGGCATGGTGCGCCAGTGGCAGGAACTGTTCCATGAAAAGCGCTACAGCGAAGTGTGGCTGGGAGACAGCAACCCCGACTTCGTCAAACTGGCCGCCGCTTATGACGTTCCGGCTTACCGCGCCACAACTGCCGACGACCTCCCCGCCGCCATCGACGCCTGGCTGGATGACCCGAACTCTGCCCTGCTGGAAGTCGTCGTGCCCAACGAGCACGGCGTGTTCCCGATGGTGCCCGCCGGAGCCGCGCTGTACGAAATGATCGAAACGGAGCCGGGGCGCACCCCGGACCTCTCCGACGAGATGGAGAAAGCCGCCGAGGAGGCCAACAACGCATGAGCTCCCACTCCCGCGACCCGCAGCGTGACCAGCTTCTGAGCATCCTCGTTCACGACGAACCCAAAGTCCTCACCCGGATTACCGCCCTGTTCGGCCGGCGCGGGTACAACATCAAGAGCCTGTCGGTCGGGCAGACCGAGCACCCCGGCATCTCGCGCATGACCATCGTGGTGAACGGCGACCGGGGCGTGGTCGAGCAGGCCATCAAGCAACTCGAGCGCCTGATCGACGTGGTGAAAGTCATCGACCACAGCCTGGAGAAATTCGTCGACCGCGAGCTGGTGCTCGTGAAGGTCGCCATCACCCCTGAAACCCGCGTGGAAGTGCGCCAGATCGCCGAGGACTTCCGCACCCGCATCGTGGACGTGGGCCGGCACGCGCTGACCTTCGAGGTGACCGGCGACGAGGGCAAAATCACTGCCTTTATCGAGCAGATGCGCCCCTTCGGCATTCTGGAAACCATGCGCACCGGACGCATTGCCCTGACCCGTGGCAGCAACGCTGACATTGCCACGCACGTCTACCACGACGGCGAAACCCAGACCCTCAAACCCGTCGTGGAAGGCGTCGAAGCCAGGGAAGAACGGGCACGGCATGTTCCGAATCTGTTCTAAGAAGGCGACTTCCCGGCTTCACGACAAGAGAGATGGCCCGGAGAGTTCGCCTCTGGCGTAATCTTCCCTCAAGCATTTGACAAAAGAACGCAGTGATTTTGTCCGAGCAGAGCGAGTGAATTTAAATGAGCAGGACGGACTGGCACAGCTCCGCAGGAGAGAATGGAGCGCTCTGGGGTGCCCTTCCTCAGAGCGCGTCATTCGGAGTACTGCCCTAGCCCACATTTCATCTTCGCGCGCTCAATACAGGAGAATTCATTTCATGGCTGCAAAAATGTATTACGACAGGGACGTTGACACCAGCATTCTCGAAGACAAGCTGATCGCCATTATCGGGTACGGTTCTCAGGCCCACGCGCACGCGCAGAACCTGCGGGACAGCGGCTTCAACGTGGTGGTGGGCCTGCGCGAGGGTTCTGCCAGCAAGGCGAAGGCCGAGCAGGCGGGCCTGCGCGTGGCGAGCATCGAGGACGCCACGAAGGAAGCGGACGTGGTGATGCTGCTGATTCCGGACGAGCAGCAACCCAAAACGTACGAGCAGAGCATTGCGCCGCATCTGTCGGCGGGCAAAGCCATCGCGTTCGGTCACGGGTTCAACGTTCACTTCGGGCGCATCAAGCCCCCGGCAGAGGTGGACGTGTTTCTCGTGGCCCCGAAAGGACCGGGGCACATGCTGCGCCGCGTCTACGTAGACGGCGCGGGCATGCCGGGCATTTTTGCCGTGCAGCAGGACGCGAGCGGCCAGGCACGTGACCTCGCGCTGGCTTACGCCCGTGGGATCGGGTGCACCAAAGCGGGCGTGCTGGAAACGACCTTCAAGGAAGAAACCGAGACGGACCTGTTCGGAGAGCAGAGCGTCCTGTGCGGCGGCGTCACGCACCTCATTCAGGCGGGCTTCGAGACGCTGGTGGAAGCCGGTTATCAGCCGGAAATCGCCTACTTCGAGACGTTGCACGAGGTCAAGTTGATCGTCGATCTGATCTACGAAAAGGGCTTCGAGGGCATGCGCCACAGCATCTCCAACACCGCCGAATTCGGGGATTACGTGACCGGGCCGCGCATCATCACCGATGAAACGAAGGCCGAAATGGGCCGCGTGCTGAAAGACATTCAGGAAGGCCAGTTTGCCAAGCGCTTCATCGACGACGCCGAAAGCGGCTTCCCGTACATGGAGGAGCAACGCGGCAAGATGCGCACCCACAAACTCGAAACAGTGGGCAAAGAACTGCGCGACAAGATGCCGTTCATCAACAAGAAGGCCCTGGAAGTCTGAGCAACGGCCCCGACCCAGCGGGTTGATCCTGAAGGGCAAAGCCAGGGCGAGTTAGCTAGAGCGCCCTGATTCACCCCCCAGCCTTTCATCAGCGTCCCGTTTGTTGCGTTCTGCCCCTGAACAGAGGGCTTACTGCACATCCGGGACGCTTTTCTTTCTTCCTTCAATCGGGTTTACGGCCATTGCCTCACTGTTCAACCGAAACCCTTTCAGACGGGCACTGGCCGCCCGAGTTCGGGGAAAGCGGAGCGTCCTTTCCTGGCTTTAGCGTTGTGGCCCCAGCACAGGTGCAAACACCCGAACTGGCTTTGATCGCTTGCCCCGCTTCCTGGCTAGTTCAGCCAGCTCTGCACGGTGGCCCGCAAGCGCTCGGCGAGTGGGTAGGTCAGCCACTCCTTCAGGCGGGCGTCCTGGCGTTCGCTGGAGTTAGCGTACCAGACGTCAAATACCTCGCCGATGGTCGGTGCGCCGTCCGGGCCGGGGATGCGGGCCACGTCGTCTCCCCGGCCGATCTCGCCGCCCTGAATGACCCGCGTGTAGAAGCCGGGGCGGCGGGCCTGCACGAAGCGTTTGACGAACCCGGCGTCCTCCATGACGGCGCCCAGCGTGCCGCAGGGGACACGCACTCCGCTCACTTCCAGAATGACATTCCCCACCTGGAAGCGCTCGCCTATCTTCACCCCGGCGGACTCGGCGCCGCTGATCAGCAGGTTCTCGCCGAACTTGCCCTCGGGCAGGGGGCGGCCCAGCAAGTCCGTCCAGGCGTCGTAGTCCTCGCGGGTGTACACGTACACGGCCTGATCCGGGCCACCGTGGTGTTTGCGGTTCAGCACACGGTCGCCCACGACGCCCTGGGCACCGACCTGCACGCGGCCTGGCACGGGATGCTTGCGGATGCCGGAGATGGTGGTGTGGTTGCCGACCTGCACGGCGGTGGGCTGCCCGACGTTCACGCTGATGACTTTCATGTTGCCACCAAGTTTACCTGCCGGGCGGCGGTTACAGCAGGCGGCCCTCGTCCACGTCGAGGGGTTCGGGCGTACTCACCGGCACGCCACGGGCGTTCAGGGCCTCGCGGAGCATGGGGATGTTGGCCAGAGCGTGGCCCTTGGTGGTGTTCTCGAAAAACACGTACAACTCGCTGAGGTCGCCCTCTACCAGCGCGATTTTCTCGGCCCATTCGTCCATTTCGGCGCGGTTGTAGCGGTAGTCGTGGCGTTCGCTGGCGCTCTGGCCCTCCCACCACGATTGCCGGTTGCGCCCGTGCAGGCGCAGGTATCCGATGTCGCCAGTCACGTGCACCTGCGGCTCGGGCATGCCGCCCACCGGGGGATAGTCGGGGCTGACCCAGATCACGCCGAACTCGGCCATGCCTTCACGCACCTCGCTCTTGTCCCAGCTGGCATGGCGCAGTTCGACCGCCAGGTCGTGCCCGGCAAAGCGTTCGGTGAGCCGGGCCAGATACTTGCGGTTCTCTGCGGTGCGGTGAAACGAGTAAGGGAACTGCGCCAGGTAAGGCCCCATGACCCCGGCCTCGCGCAGGGGCTCGGGGCTTTGCAGCATGCGGTCGAAGTCCGCGTCGGTGGGGGCGCGGTCATGCGTGAAGACCTTGTTGAGCTTCACGGCGAAGCGCACCCGCCCACCCGATTTGCGGGCCATGCCCTCGAAGGCCTTCAGGCCAGGAATGGCGTAAAAGGAACTGTTGAGTTCCACCGCGTCGAAATGCCCGGTGTAGGTGGTCAGGTAATCCTCTTTGCGAACGCCCTCGTAGATCAGGCCGGGGGCGGCCCAGTCGTCGTTGGTATAGCCGCCGCAACCGATGTAAACGCGCATGGCGACAGCTTAGGGCATGGCGTGGCACGGGCGGTCTGACACTCCCTTCCGTAAACTTCACATCCCGCTTTTTACAGCCCGCAAAAGCGAGAAGGGCTGGTGTCTGCCCTCAACTGACGCGCGGGGAGCGGTTGAGGGTCGTCCAGAAGCGCAGAATGGTGTTCAGGGCGTCCCGAAATTGCGTGAAGTCCAGCGGCTTGACGACGTAGGCGGTGGCTCCGTGCTCATAGCAGGCCTTGATGTCGCCTTCCTCGCCGCTGGTCGTCAGCATCACCACGGGAATCTCGCGCAGGCGCCGGTCGGCCCGCACAGCGTCCAGCACCGCCAGGCCGTCCATGTGGGGCATGTTCAGGTCGAGCAAGATCAGGTCCGGGGCCGGCTGGCTGGGGGCTTGCAGAATGTTCAGCGCCTCCTCGCCGCTATGCGCCACCGTGACCTGCTGCGCCTCGACTTCACTCAGGGCAGTCAGGGCAAGTTCCACGTCATTGGGGTTGTCGTCGACCAGCAGTATGTGACGTTCCATGTCCGGCTCCTGCGTGCCTGGCAAAGCACGGGCTCTGAGAAGGGGTGGGGGTGAGGGAACCCATCTCTGCTGATAGTTTATTAGAAATTTTTCAAGTAAACGTGAAGTGGGGACATTTACCGGGGCCGCTGCCCGGCGCAGACAGCGATCTGCACAACTGCGCCGGCACCAAAATGACTCTGTCAGACGGGACGCTACACTGCGGGGCGTGTTAGCCAAGCGCATCATCCCCTGTCTGGACGTGCAAAACGGGCGCGTGGTCAAGAACGTGCGGTTCTTCGAGAATCACCGTGACGCGGGCGACCCCTTGGCCCTGGCGCAGGCTTACGAGGCTCAGCAGGCCGACGAACTGGTGTTTTACGACATCACCGCCACAGTTGAAGGACGCGGCCTGATGCTGGATGTGGCCGCCCGGGTGGCCGAGCAGGTCATGATGCCGCTGACCATCGGTGGCGGCGTGAACCGTCTCTCGGACTTCCGCGAGTTGCTGGGCGCGGGCGCCGACAAGATCAGCGTGAACAGCGGCGCCGTGAAGCGGCCCGAACTGATCCGTGAGGCCAGCGACCATTACGGGGCCCAGTGCGTGATGCTCAGCATCGACGCCAAACGCCGCCCCGGGACGTCTACCTGGACGGTGCACCTGGCAGGCGGGCGGGTGGACACCGGCCTGGACTTGCTGGCGTGGGCCGTGCAGGGTCAGGCCCTGGGCGCGGGCGAGTTGTGCCTGAACATCATGGACGCCGACGGCACCCGCGCCGGCTTCGACCTGGAAGCCACGCGGGAAGTGGCCCGCAGTGTGGATATTCCGGTGATCGCTTCAGGGGGCGCCGGGAAAATAGAAGACTTCCGCGACGTGCTGCTGGGCGGCGAAACCGGTGGTCACGCCGACGCCGCCCTGGCCGCCAGCGTCTTCCATTTCGGCGAATTGACCGTGCCGCAGGTGAAGAAGTACCTGCAAGGCGAGGGCCTGGCGGTCAGGCCAGAGTGGCCGGGAGTCGGTGAGGGCTTGTAAACGGCGAAACCACCCCTCAGGCAGGACATTTCCCTTTGCCGACTATCCACCACCTGAAGCAACGGAGTTCCCATGAACCTGAATGAACTGAAATTTGATGCCAATGGCCTGATTCCCGTGGTCACGCAGGATGCCCGCACGGGCGCGGTGCTGATGCAGGCGTTCGCGGACGCAGCGGCGGTACAACGGACGCTGGAAACCCGCGAGGCCACGTATTACAGCCGCTCACGCCAGGGGCAGTGGGTGAAGGGCGCGACCAGCGGGCACACCCAGCGGGTTCTGAGCGTCACGGCGGACTGCGACGGCGACAGCCTGCTGTACCGCGTGGAGCAGACCGGCCCGGCCTGCCACACCGGGGCATATTCGTGCTTTCACCAACCGCTGCTGGCAGACGAAACCAGGGCTGAGGAGGGGCAGGAGGGCCTGGACGGTACGCTGGAGCGCGTGTACGCCACCATCAGCGAGCGCCTGGCGACCCTGCCGGAAAACAGTTACGTGGCGCGGCTGCACGCGGGCGGCCTGGACCGCGTCCTCAAGAAGATCAGCGAGGAGGCGGGTGAAGTGCTGCTGGCCGCCAAGAACGGCGACCGGGCCGAACTGGCGACCGAAGCCGCTGACCTGCTGTTTCACACGCTGTTCGCGCTGGCCGAAGTCGGCGTGTCGCCCGGCGACGTGGCCCGCGTGCTCCAGGCCCGTGAAGGCCAGACCGGCCTGAAGGGGCCGAAAGAAGTGGGGTGATACCAACTCGGATCGAACCGTTGACAAAACGATTCAATCCGAGCGAAGCGAGAAGGAGAAAAACGGGTGCCGGGCGTGAAGTTCACTCACCGGTGAGGTTTCGGCGGGTGAACGAAACAAACGGAACCTGTATCAGCGGCCGTCTGCCTTCCTTGAACGGTGGCAGGACTTGGCCTGACGTGACCCGCGTATGCTGAGCGCATGGAGTCTTTCAACGTCACCGTCGGCCCCGTCAGTCGTGACCTGCCCACCGTCAAGGTCGGCAGCGTCAACCGTGTTCCCCTGGTGGAGTTCATCGGGGACAGCGAATTCACGAACGAAACGGCGCAGGCCATGCTGCCCCTGATCCCGGCTGGCACCGAGGTGCTGCTGACCGTGGTCACCAACGCCCTGCCCCTGACGCACGAGCTGAGTGACCGCAGCGGCATTCCTTACGTGTGTGCCCGCAAGAAACGCCGCACCTACATGACCGACCCGATCATTCAGGACGTGCCCAGCATGACCCTGGGCGTCAGCGAAACGCTGTGGCTCGACAGCCACCAGGCCGCCCGGCTGGCCGGCCGCCAGGTCACCATCGTGCAGGACGTGATGGCCTCAGGCGGCACCGCCCGGGCCCTGGCCCGCTTCGTGGAACGCGCCGGCGGCAGCGTCATCGGCTACCTCGCCGCTTTCAAGCAGGGTGACTCCGACCTGCCCGTGACGTTCCTCCAGGAACTGCCGACCTCGCTGTAAAGAACAGCGCCACAGGGCCGGTATAAGCGCCGCAAGCCTACGGTTGGCTTGCGGCGCTCTTTCGATAGGCTTACGGAAGCCGGCGCCGTTCTTCTACAAGTCTGGACTTTACTGCGCCGATTCGAGAAGGCCATCCGAATTTTCTGCGCGTCGTCCAGAAGCTGTTTTCTTTTACTCACCACTGGCCCGGAAGAAGAGATAACCCTTCTCTTCTTCCGGGCCCTTCCTACTGATCTTCGAGTTCGCGCCTGAGTTTCTGGGCGGCGCGTTTCTCGTGTGCGGGGCGGTGGGCGGCATTCTTACGGCCGGCCAGCACCTGATGCAGGGTGCTGCGGATGGTTGGTTTCTCCGGCGTTGCCGGTTTTTTGGTCTTTTTACGGGCCATGCGTTTTTCCTGTAGAGAAGTTACGGGTGCTTTGCGAGCCACTCGGTGATCCAGCGGGCCACCTGATCGCTTTTGGCGTAAGTCATGTCGAGGTGGGCCGCGCCGGGCAGGGTGTGCAGCGTCAAGTCTTTGATGTGCCCCTCGGCGTACTGCTGGAAGTCCTGATCGGTGGTCACGCCGTTCTGCGCGGTAATGCCCAGCAGGGGCAGGGTCACGGCGGCGTTGTACAGCACCGGCAGGGTCTGTTCGTAGGGAGTGCCGGTGGTGCTGAGGCGGGCGGCCGCCACGTCCAGCGCCAGTTTTTGCGGAAAGTACCACTCGGTGGCGTCGCTGAGCGGCAGCCAGAAGCGCCGGGCGAAATCCTGCGCTTCGCTGAGGCTCTGCGCATCGCCCTGCCATCCGATGAGCTCCTCCGGGTCTTGTGGCCCCTCGATGCGCTGGCTGTCCTGGCCGCCCAGAAAGCGCGGCAGTGGGTTGGGCGTCTCGCGGACGTTGGTGGCGCGTCCGGTGGTCAGCGCCAGGAACGGCACGAAGGTGTAACGCTGCGAGATGGTGGTCATGGCAGCGGCCAGGTTGGTGGCCGGCCACTTCAGGAAGGCGCCCGGGGGCGCAGGGGCCTGCGGGTACTGCGCGGCCAGGCGGGCCTGCGCGGCGGCGCGGCTGGCCAGTTGTGGCCCATAGAAAAAGGTGTTCACGTAGGGCGCGCTGGCCAGGTTGTCGATGCCGGGAATGGGGCCGATCATGTTGCTGGCGCCCTGCTGGTACTCCTGCGGGGTAACCGCATTGCCGCTCAGCAGGCCAGGGTAACCGTCCAGCATCACCAGGCCGCGCACGTCGTCGTAGCCGCGCTGGCCGCCAAAATCGTAGGCGGCGTACAGGCCGCTCAGGGCCGCGCCCAGCGAGTGACCGCCGATGAACACCCGGGGCGTGAGTTTCCTGGCTTCCTGCACGGCGGCGCGCCAGTCGTTCAGGGTGACGTTCAGGCCCCAGTCCTTCATGTAGGCGACCTTCTCGGCCGGCAGTACGGGCAGCCCCTCGCGCGCCAGCGTTTCCAGTTGCGCCCGTGACGCGAACCGGACGCGGTTTTGCGGTTCCAGCAGGTTGGAACGCCGGTCGACCGCCCACACCGCCACTTTCGGGTCGAGGGCCACGATCTGCCGGGCCAGCCGGTCGAAACTGCCCGCCCCGCCCAGATAGCCGGGCATCAGCAGCAGCACCGTCCCTGGGGTTTTGGAACCGTAGCGCAGGGTAATGCTGACATTCAGATTGGCGGGGGTGCCCGCGACGCTCAGGCCGGGGCGAAGGACGCGCTGCACCGGCACCCGTTGCAGGGCCGGTTCGGTGGGAGCCGCCCGGGCGAGAGTGAGAGAAGTCAACCCCAGCAGGGTCAGGGCAAGACGCTTCATGCTTCCATCCTGACGGGCCGGGGCGAAAGGCGTGTTGAGGCTCACTTTATCTCCTGATGCTGCTGGATCTTCCGCAACTGGTGAAAGCGCCCGGCCAGGGCCTGCCACGGCCCCAGTTGAAAGTGGTTGTGCCCCAGCGGACTGGTGGAAGGCAGCACCCACACCTCGGCGCCCTCCAGCCTGAAGTCCTGCTGGCCGTAAGGCAGCTTCGCGGTGGGCTGCCCCAGCGTTTCGGAGGCGCCGCGCTTGCTGGTGAAAGCCACCAGCGCCGGGCGGTACTGAATAATCTTCTGGCGCAGTTCGTCGGGGCGCCAGGCCTCGCCCGGCAACGCGGCGTCCACGCCCGAGTGCCGCTTGGCGACATCGGTCAGGCCGATCCCGAATCCAGGCAGCAAGGGAAACTCGTGCGGCGCCAGTTGCCGGGGGGTCAGGCCCACATCGAAAAGCGTGCGCCAGAACTTGTTCATCGGGTTGGCGTAGTACGCCCGGCGCGCCGCGCTGATCTTGCTGGGGGCCGTGCCTACCAGCACCAGCGTCAGGCCCGCTTGCAACACGTCCGGCACCAGGTATTCGCCGCCCCCCGTGAGGTCGGGCGCCCCGGAACGGCCAGCTTCAGTCATCGTCGTACCGCTCTTCTTTGAAGGGATCGCCGCGCATGTGGTAGCCGTTTTCTTCCCAGAAGCCGGGACGGTCTTCCCCCATGAACTCCAGTTCGGTGAGCCATTTCGCCGACTTCCAGAAGTAAAGGTGCGGCACCACCAGGCGCAGCGGGCCGCCGTGCTCCGGGTCGAGCGGTTCGCCCTCGTACGTGTGCGCCAGCAGGTTCTCGGGGCGGGTGAAGTCGTCCAGGCTGAGGTTGGTGCTGTAGCCGCCCACGCTGCGCTGCATCACGTGCGTCGCGCTAGGATCAACCTGCACCTGGGCCATCAGGTCCGTGACGCGCACGCCGGTCCAGGTGGTGTCCAGCTTGCTCCAGTGCGTCACGCAGTGAATGTCGTAGGTCAGGGTGGTCTGCGGCAGGGCCAGCAGATCCGCCCAGGTGAATTCGCGCGGCTGCGCCAGCCCCGTGATGCGTACCACCACGTCCTGCGGCGCGTAGTGTGGCGTGGGGCCGTAGGTCAGCACCGGAAAACGCACCGAGAGCGTCTGCCCCGGCGGAATCCGGCCATTCAGGTCGTCTTTCGGTTTCTTGAAGAATTTGCCGAGCATAAGCGCATTAGGCGATAAGTCGCCTGGCGGCGCGGCGGCCAAAGCACTTTTCAAGGAAAAGGTGAAGGAGCAGGAAATAGAGCTTCCACCTCCTTCAACCGCTCACTCCAGCGGCAGGCTGGTGGTGTATTTCTCCTGCTTCACCACGATGGTGCTGTCAGTGTTTCTGACGCCAGGAATGGCGGCCAGCACGTCCACCAGGAAGCTCTGGTAGGCATCGAGGTTCGGCACGCATACTTTCAGCAGGTAATCGGTGTCGCCCAGGCACAGGTAGCATTCCAGCACCTCGGGCCGCGAGCGCATCTTCTCGGCGAAGTCCTCGAAGCCCTGTTTGGTCTGCTTGTCCAGCGTGACGCGCACCATGACCATCAGGTCGCGGTTCACCAGTTTCGGGTCGAGCAGCGCCACGTAACGGTGAATGATGCCTTCCTCCTCCAGCCGCCGCACGCGCCGCAGGGTGGGGGCGGGCGTCAGGCCGATCTCGTCGGCCAGGTCGGTGTTGGGAATGCGGGCGTCGCGTTGCAGGATGGTCAGGATCTTGCGGTCGGTGGCGTCCAGGTGAACGGGGTTGGGCGGCTGCGGCATCATTGCCCTCAGAATACACCGCGCCGCGCAACGATGTTGCAGATCCCCCCTGCCATGCTGCCCCTTCAGGCAATCGGAGAGGCGTGTTCCTCTGCTAGCATTGCGCGAAAGAACAGAAAAGGCGTGGCCGAAGATCCTCAGGCGGCGCGCCCGAGGTGCACATATGAAAATCGGTCTTCCCAAGGAAATCAAAGTCAAAGAAAACCGCGTGGCCATGACGCCCGGTGGGGTCGCCACCCTGGTGCGCCGCGGGCATCAGGTCGTGGTGGAAAGAGGCGCCGGGGTGGGCAGCGGTCTGCCGGACGCCGACTACGAGCAGGCCGGGGCCACCCTGGGCAGCGCCGCCGACGCCTGGGCGCAGGACATGGTGGTGAAGGTCAAGGAACCCATCGCCAGCGAGTACCCCTACCTGCGTGACGACCTGCTGCTGTTCACCTACCTGCACCTGGCCGCCGACCGCCCGCTGACCGAAGCGCTGATGCAGTCCGGCACGACGGGCGTGGCCTACGAGACGGTGCAGCTCGACGACGGCAGCCTGCCCCTGTTAACGCCCATGAGCGAAGTGGCGGGCCGCCTGAGCGTGCAAGCTGGCGCCTACCACCTCCAGAAACCGGTGGGCGGACGCGGCGTGCTGCTGGGCGGCGTGCCCGGCGTGCAGCCCGGTCACGTGACCATCCTGGGCGGCGGTGTGGTGGGCACCAACGCCGCCAAGATGGCGATGGGCCTGGGCGCGAAAGTCACCATTCTGGACGTGTCGCAGCGCCGCCTGGCCTACCTGGACGACGTGTTCTTCGGCAAACTGACCACCATGATGAGCAGTGAGGCCAACCTGCGCGACCTGTTGCCCGACACGGACCTGCTGATCGGCGGCGTGCTGATTCCCGGCGCGAAAGCCCCGCACCTCGTCACGCGCGACATGCTGCCGCTGATGCCCGAGGGCAGCGTTATCGTGGACGTGGCGGTGGATCAGGGCGGCTGCGTGGAAACCATTCACGCCACCACCCACACGGACCCCACCTACGTCGTGGACGGCATCGTCCACTACGGTGTGGCGAACATGCCGGGGGCGGTGCCGCGCACCAGCACCTTCGCGCTGACCAACGCCACCTTCCCTTACGTCCTGATGCTGGCCGAGCAGGGCGCAGGCGCCCTGGAGAAAAACCAGGCGCTGCTGCTGGGCCTCAACACCTACCGCGGCAAACTCACGTACGCCGCCGTGGGCGAAGCCTTCGACCTGCCCAGCGTCGAGCCCAGAACCGCGCTGGCCTGAACGCGCTGGCCTGCGCCACCGGACACAGCACCCAGAGGACACATCACACGGAGTGGGACAGCGAACAGCTGTCCTGCTTTTTTTGAGGCGTGGCAAAGGGAGGGGGCGGCCTCTCCTCTGCCCCTGACCTGTCGACCAACCTCGTCCTTTTGCTACTTTCCTGTCATGCTTGATCCGTTTGCTGCTCTGCCGTTCGCCGCCGCTGTTCACCCGGAGGCCCGCGCGGCGCAGCGGCTCACCTGGGATTCGCGCGGGGCCGGGCCGGACACGGCGTTCGTGGCCCTGCCGGGCGAACAGATGCACGGCAACCGCTTCGTGGAGCAGGCGCTGGCGGCGGGGGCGCCCTTCGTGCTGACCGACCTGGAGGTGCCGCGCGCCGTGCGCGTGCCGGACGCCCAGGCCGCGCTGCTGGCGTGGGCGCGCCACGAGCGGGCCAGCAATGCGCTGGTGGTGGGCATCACCGGCAGCGCTGGAAAGACCACCGCAAAAAGCTACGTGGCAGCGGCGCTGGACGCGCTGTACATGCCGGTCTACAACACCATTCCGGCCATCGCCTGCTTTCTGATCGAGGCCAGCGGCCTGGGCCGACCGCTGGTGGTGGAGATGGGCATCGACCGCCCCGGCGAGATGGCGGAACTGATGGCCCTGGTCAATCCGAACGTGGGCGTGGTCACCTCGATCGGCCCGGCGCACCTGGAGCAACTGGGCAGCGTGGAACGCATCGCGTCCGAGAAGGGCCTGATCCTGCAGGGCCGCGAACTGGCGCTGGTGGGGCAGCAGGCCGCCGCCTGGTATCCGGACGCGCCGTCCTACGGTTTCGCGGGCGCGCACTGGGCGGGTGAAGCCCTGACCCTGACCCCAGAGGGCGCTTCGTTCCGTTACCCGCAGGGCGGGGGGAGCGGCAGTGTGGAAGTTCACCTGCCGCTGGCCGCGCGGGTGCAGGCCGAAGCGGCGGTGCTGGGGCTGGCGCTGGCCGGGTGGGCGGGGGTGCCGCTGCAGGAAGCGGCGCGGCGCCTGGCGGGTGTGAGCGTACCGGGGGGGCGTTACCGCGTGCTGCCGGGGCGCTTTACCGTGATCGACGACGCTTACAACGCTTCCCCAGTGGCGGTCAAGGCCGCGCTGGACGCCCTGCACGCCTTGCCTGGGCGGCGCATCAGCGTGCTGGGGCGCATGCTGGAACTCGGCCCGACCGAGCGGGAATTACATGCCGAAGTGGGCGCTTACGCCCGCCAGCGGGCCGACCTGACCTTCGGGGTGGGCGAATTTGCCGCCGAACTGGGGGAGCGGGCTTACCGCAGCGTGCCGGAATTGACCGAGGCGCTGCTGGGCACCGTTCAGGACGGCGATACCGTGCTGGTGAAGGCCAGCCGCGGCATCAGCTGGACGCCGGAACGCCGCGCGGCGCAGGGCGTGGGGCTCGACACCGTGGTCGAGGCCCTGCTGGGGTATCGGGGCGACTGAAGCCCTGGGTTGCAGCGGCGCGGCCACTCACGGCCTTCCTATGCGGGAGCGCCACAATGCGGGCTATGCGCTTCACGACTGGCTCCCTGCTGACGCTGACCTTCGCCGCCCTGCTCACGGCGTGTGCGCCCCGGGCAGTTCAGCCGCCGGTGGGCAATGGGTTGCGGGCCGCCTTCAGTGACGCGGGCGTGGTGTGGGCGGAGGGCGGCCGGGCCTGCGTGGCGCGGGCGCCCTCTTTCGTGCGGGCGTGCCCGGCGGTGGGGCGGGTGGTGGACGTGAACTGGCATGCCGCTCAGGCCTGGGCGGCCAGTCCGGATCTGGGCCTGGTGGCGACCCTCGACGGTGCACCGCAGACGCTAGCAGTGGGCGCGGTGGTGGCCCTGAGTGCACAGAGCATTTACCGCGAGGACGGTTCGGCGCTGACCTACGCGGGCGCGGCGGCGGCGGGTGTGCCGGGCCGGCCCAGTCTGGCCGTCACGGGCGGCGACGGCCTGGATTACGTGCTGCTGGGGGGGCAACTGGTTCGGGTGGGCGACGGCCGGGTGCTGGATCCGCTGGCTGGCCCATTTCTGGCGCTGACACCCTCGGGCGTGCGCGTCACCTCCTCTCCGGCGGTGGACACGGCGTTCGGCAGTTACTGGTTACGGAATAGCCGGCTGGAACGGGTAGACGCTGCCGGAAAGGTGCTGGCCAGTGTGCCTCACGCGGATGGGCAGGTCGGCCTGGTGGGCTCGCTGGTGGTCACCGTCTCAAGCGGGGGACAGGTACGGGCATTCGGCACCGATCTGACGGAAGTGCCCCTGAACTATTAAGGAATCTTTAACTGATGCTTTGTGAGACCACATTAGAAAAATGAGAATTGCCTGATCTTGCCCTTCTGCTGCGCGTTCAACAGTAGAGGGGCTCACATTTGCGTCGGGGACGCTGCCAACGCCGTACCCGGCAGGTGTCAGAGTTCCGTAAGCAGCCGAATGATTGGATGACAGGGCAATGACTGACCCGTCCGTACCCTCACCTGCGCGCCGTCCGTTTGGCTTGACCGATTGCTCTACTCCGTCAGGCACCGTCCCCTCGAACATGAGTGAATGCTAAAATCCGCCTGATCCTGGAGGGAGAATGTCGAGCTTTATCAACCGTCTACTGAACCCGCGCCCGGCGGCCATCGGCGTCGAAATTGGCACCAGTGCCATCAAGGTCGTGGCCCTACGCGCCGGTTCGCCGCCATCCTTACAACACGCCGTGATGGTGCCCACGCCCATCGGCAGCATGCGCGACGGCCTGGTCGTCGAGCCGCAGGCTGTGGCCAGCGAACTGCGCAGTCTCCTGGCCGAGCACCACATCACCACCAAGTACGCCGTGACCGCCGTGCCCAACCAGTCGGCGGTCACGCGCAACATCATGGTGCCGCGCATGGACCGCAAGGACTTACAGGAAGCCATCAAGTGGGAAGCCGAGCGCTACATCCCCTACCCCATCGATGAAGTCAGCCTGGATTTCGACCTGCTCGACGACCCGGAAGAGATTCCCGAGAACGGCCAGATGGAAGCCGTGATCGCCGCCGCGCCCACCGAGCACGTGGCGCGGCAGGTCGAGGTGCTGCGCCTGGCCGGCCTGGAACCCACCGTCATCGACCTCAAGAGCTTCGCGGCGCTGCGCGCCCTGCGCGGCAACCTGCTGGGCGAGCACCTCACCAAAAGCACCCTGACCGGCAGCAACTACACCGAGTCCGGCGAGGTCGCGCTGGTCATGGAGATCGGCGCGAGCAGCAGCGTCATCAACCTGGTGCGCGGCGACCGCATTCTCATGACTCGCAACATCAACGTCAGTGCCGACGACTTCACCACCGCCCTGCAAAAGTCCTTCGACCTGGACTTCACGGCCGCCGAGGACGTGAAACTGGGCTACGCCACCGCCACCACCCCCACCGAGGACGAGGAAGACCTGCTGAACTTCGACATGAGCCGCGAACAGTACAGCCCCGCGCGCGTGTTCGAGGTGGTGCGCCCGGTGCTGGGTGACCTGATCACCGAGATTCGCCGCAGCCTGGAGTTCTACCGTGTGCAAAGCGGCGACGTGGTGGTCGACCGTACCTTCCTGGCAGGCGGCGGCGCGAAACTGCGCGGCCTGTCCTCGGCCATCAGCGACGCGCTGGGCTTCCGGGTGGAAGTCGCCAGCCCCTGGCTGACCGTGCAGACCGACCAGGCCAATGTGGACACCGGCTACCTGCAAACGAACGCCCCCGAATTTACCGTGCCGCTGGGCCTGGCCCTCCGGGGGGTGACTGGCCGTGGTTGAAATCAACCTTCTTCCGCAGCAATACCGCAAGCAGTCGGCTCCAGACGCCTGGAAGTACGGCTCGGTGGCCGCCGTGGCCGTGACGCTGGCCGCCATGGGCGTCATGTGGGGCCTGACCAGCCAGAACGTGCGCCAGCTTCAGGGCCAGATCGACAGCGTGCAGGGCGACATCACGGCCCTGACGCCGCAGAAGCAGAAGTACGACGAACTGGTCACCCAGCAGCAGAACCTGGAAAAAGTCACCAGCGTCGCACAGACCCTCAAGGGCACCAAAACCTACTGGTCGAACGACCTGGCGGTCTTCAGCCGCGAAATCCCGGCGTCTTCCGGCGTGGCCCTGACCAAACTGACCATGCGCGACAAGAAGCCCGAGGAACTGACCACCGATCAGGGGAACGGCATTTTCATCGGCAAGGCGGTGCGCCGCGAACTGGATCTGAGCGGCGCGGCCAGCAGCCAGCAGGCGGTCATCAACTTCCTGAACACCTTCGAGAACAGCCCCGGATTCGGCGTGAATTTCCAGGGCATGCAGCGCGACGACAAGAGCGGCGCCTACACCTTCAATGCCAGGGTCGGCATCGTCGGTGACAGCCCGGCAGCTACTGCTACGCCAGCCGCCCCAGGGGCCGCACCAGGCACGGCGGCTACTGCGCCCGCACCGGCAGCTCCCGCTGCGCCGGCAGGGGGAACCAATGGCAACTAAACTCACTCCTCAAACACAGTTCCTGCTGGTGGCCGCCCTGTGCCTGCTGGCCCTGCTGGCTTTCTTCCTGTACTACTACAAGCCCAAGCAGGAGACCCTGACCATGATGCGCGACGACCTGGCGGCCAAACAGAACACCGCCGAACAGTACCGCGCCGCCGCCGCCGCCATTCCGGATCTGACGGCCAAGGTCGGCAAACTGGAGCAGGAACGGGCGGAGTTCGTGCGGGCGCTGCCCACCACCCAGCAGTTCGGGCAGGTGGTCGACCAGTTGCGGGCCAACGCCAGCGCCAGCAAAACCGAAGTGACCAGCCTGACATTCGCCAACAGCCAGGCCCCCAACCTGCCGGCAGGCGTGCGGCCCATCAACGTCAACATGGCCGTGCAGGGCCAGTTCGGGCAGCTCTTTCAACTGATGCGCCGCATGGAAACCCAGAACCGCTTCACGACCTTGAACACCCTTGACCTGCAACTGCCCAAGGCCGACAGCTTCAACCCGAACCTGCAGGGCACGCTGGCGCTGACCGTCTACACCTTCGATCCTGCCCAGGCGGCCCTGCCCACGAACGCCGCGCCGGCCGGAACAACGGCGGCCCCAGCGGCCCCCGCCAGCGGAGGCACCCCATGAGCCGCGCCCCCGTTACCCTGTCGCGCGAGATGAAAATAGGCCTGATCGCCCTGCTGATGCTGGCCCTGCTGGGCGGCTGGCTGGTCATGAACAACCGGCAAGCCGACGTGGACACCAGTGTCGCCCCAGCCGTTGCCACGACTGACCCCGCTGCGTCCGGCACCGATACTGCCGCGTCCGGCACGTCCAGCACTGCCGGGACAGATGCCGCCACGAACGGGACGCCCACCACTGCGCCGCAAGGCGCGACCGGCACCCCCTCTGGCACCCCGTCCGGCGAGGTTCCCGTCGCCCCCGGCACCCTGAACGGTGAAACGGGCGAAGTGGTGGCCGCGCCGCCCTTCCCGGTCACCGACCCGAACGGCAGCACGCCGGACCCCACGGTGCCCACCCCCGCCCCCAGCGGCATCAACCCCGATACGCCCCTGCTGAGCCTGAACGGCAACAATCCTTTCAAGCCCATCAAACTCGAAGCCCCCGAGGGTGGCTCGCAGGCCAGCGGCACCCTGGCCACGGCCCCCAGCTCCAGCGGCGAGGCGGCCTCGCCCGCCGTGACCATCACGCGGCCCAGCAGTTCTGCCGAGGAGATCAACGCCGCTCTGGCCAGCCCATCTTCACGTGGGCCCATTGCGGTCGCCCCGATCCCCGGTACGCCCCCAAGCACGGCTGGCCGCTCCGGGCGCAGCAGCGGCGCCATTCCCATTACGCCCCTGCCCGGCACCCCGGCCAGCATCCCCAGCCCCACCCTGCCCTCGCGCAGCGCTGGCAGCTCCAGGGCCACCACAGCCAATGCCCGCCCCACCAATGCCCGCCCCACCACTGCCAGCAACGTGCCCAGCCGCACGGTCACGGTTCCATCTGGCGGCGCAGGCAGCCGGGGCAATGCCGCGCCGGGCGGCCGCCCGGCCCAGCCGGCCACCACACCAGCGAATAAGCCAGTGGTGCCCCCCATTACCGCCGTGCGTGAACCGGCGGTCACGGTACCGGACGCCCTGAACCCCGCACCCAGCCCTGCCCCGGCCACCGCCAGCGCGAGCGCCGCCCAGGGAACTGTGGCGCCCGCCGAACCGCAGGCCATCACGGCCACCAGCCCAACGCCGACTAATTCAGGCCAGGTCAGTGCCAGCACCAGCAGTGAACTGGAAAACTACGTCAAAACGCACCAGATGGTCTTCGACGCGGCCGTGCTCGGCCCTGTAAACACCGCCATTCTCCGCTCCGATCAGGGCTTTGTCGTCGCCACGGCAGGCCAGCCCCTGCCGGACACCAAGATCATCCTCAAGGAAGTCACGGCCAGCTCCGCGACCCTGACCCTGGGACAAGACACCCTGACCCTGCAACTGGACAAAAGGTGAGCCATGAATAAACGACACGTTCTTCTCCTGACCGCCGTGCTGGGCATGGCCGCCCTCCCCGTCCTCGCCCAGTCGTCGGCCCCCACCGACGCGCAACTGCGTACCGACAAGATCACGGTGGAAACCGGCACCTACACCGGCCCGCTGTCCAGCCTGCTGGCCGCCATCGCCAAGACGGCCGGCTACGGCCTGATCCTCGACACGGATGTCGACCTGCAACAGACGCCGGCCACCACACCCACTTCCGGCGCCGCCACGCCTGCTCCGACGGGTCGCCCGGTGGTGTACTCCTTCAAGGACAAACCGTTCAACGAAGTGTGGCCCCTGCTGATGGACGTGTACGGCCTGAGCTACGAGGTCATTCAGGTGGGCGGCCAGCCGGTGCTGCGCGTCGGCAATGCCCCCATTCAGCGCATCGTGAATCTGAAGAACGCCGACGCTAAAACTGTCGTGGAACAAGTTAGTCGCCTATTCGGTGAGCCAATAGTTCAAGACAACCCACAACGGGATGCTTCAGGCAATGTAGTAGGTTTTAATAAACAGATTGTCGGTTACAAATTTAATTCACCCTCACTGAAGATTGTTGGGGACGATAAGACAAATAGTATTGTCGTCATTGGTACGAATAAAGAAGTCATTGATGTTATAAATGCGATTCAAAATGTTGATGTTCAGGAAAGGACTGTATCTGGATCAAAAACATATATTGCCAATAAAGACACGGCATCTGTTGTTAAATTCATTGAATCTACCGCCCCCGATATCAAAGTAACTACTTTTAGCGGAACTAACAAAATTTTCCTTGAAGGCCCAGAAAAACGTCTTAGTTACATTGATGGATTGCTAAATCAGTTCGATCTAGCAGAGATTGCAACTAAGGAAAATGACCCATCACTTATCCAAACGGTTAGAATTGTTTATACTGCCAAGTCGGGTGCAGCAAATGCCAATAATCTAACTGCCGTCCTATCAAGCCAGTTTCCCAGAGTTCGTTTCACACCACTGGCAGGAACAGCAAATATCATTCTCAATGGTACCCAATCTGACATTAAAGAGGCCCAAAGCCTGTTAGCTCAGATTGATATTGCTCCAGCCACCGCGCCCACCACCGTGCAGCGCGTGTTTCAACTGGTGAACGCCAGCGCCGAGGAAGTCAAGGCCACGCTGGAAGGCACCCTGCAAAAGGAAGTGACGAGTACCGCCCAGCGCGGCACCGGCACCACCCTGCTGGACGTGAACGGCAACCCCATCAGCGCCCTGGTGCCCCCCAGCCAGCAGGCCAGCGCCGACGCGCAGGGCCTGAAGACCACGGACCTGAGCGGCACCACGCCAACCACGGCGCCCGACATGCCGAACATCATCGCCGACAAGCGCACCAACACCATCATCGTGCGCGGCACGCCGCTTCAGGTGGATCAGGTGGCGGAACTTATTCCGCAACTCGACAAGGTGGTGCCGCAGATCAACGTGCAGGTTCGCATTCAGGAACTGACCGACTCGGCGACCCGCAGCCTGGGCCTGAACGCCAACCTCAACTTCGGCGGCTTCAGCATCGGCACCTCGTCGGGCACCGGCCTGGCCGCCACCTTCGACCCCACCAAGACGCTGATGGGCTTCAACATCTTCCCCACCCTGACGGCCCTGGAAACCCAGAACCTGGCGCGCCGGGTGTACGACGGCAACGTCACCATGCAGAGCGGCCAGCGTGCTCTGGGCGGCACGAGCCAGACGGAAAATGCGTCGTCCACCGCCGCCGCCTCGGTCAAGTCGGGCGGTTCGCTGGAAATCAACATTCCCAGCCAGGCGGCCAACATTCCCAGCATTCAGAAAACCATCGATTACGGCGTGATTCTGGATTTCTTCAGCCCGCAGGTGGCCCCAGACGGCACCATCACCGTGCGCGTGCGCGGCAAGGTGAACACACCGCCGGCCAACATTACGGCCAACAACATCCCCTACGTCCTGAACTTCCAGAACAGCGAGGCGCAGAGCCTGGTGTCCTTCAAGAGCGGCGAAACGCTGCTGCTGGCCGGCCTGATGGGCAACACCGCGGCGAACGGCAGCACCGGGATTCCCTACCTGTCGAAGTTCGGTATCGGTGGAACGACCACCAAGGACAGCAAGTTCTCGCAACTGCTGGTCATCATCACCGGCACCATCGTCAAGTAAGGTTCGGGTTCGGGCAGGCGCTCCCTGGTGGGGCGTCTGCTGTTTTTTGGCTGTACTTTTGATGGCCGTGTGGCTTTTGTTTGGTCAGGGGCGCGTTTTCCAGGCGGCCAGGCTCTAGAGTCGGTCTTATGAGGTACTTGACTGCCGGGGAGTCGCACGGGCCGCAATTGACGGCCATCATCGAGGGGTTGCCTTCGCAGTTGCCGCTGGGCAAGGGGGACATCGATCCGTGGCTGCGCCGGCGTCAGGGCGGGTACGGGCGTGGGCGGCGCATGGTCATCGAGACGGACGAGGCCGACATCCTGAGTGGGGTGCGTTCGGGCCGCACGACGGGCGCGCCGGTCACGCTGGTGATTGCCAACAAGGATCACCGCAACTGGACGGAGATCATGTCGCCGGAAGCAGGTGGGGAGCCGCGCAAGAAGGCCCTGACCGATGCGCGGCCCGGTCACGCCGACCTGACCGGCGGCATCAAGTACCGCCACCGGGATTTGCGCGATGTGCTGGAACGGGCCTCGGCGCGGGAAACGGCCGCCAGGGTGGCGGTGGGCAGCGTGGCGCTGAAGTTGTTGTCCGAACTGGGCGTGCAGGGCGCAAACTTCGTGTCGAGTCTGGCTGGTATCGAGACGCGACAGGCATTCAGCTGGGACGCGCTGGACGCCATCGAGGACTCTGACCTGCGTACACCCGACGCGGACGCGGCCGGGCAGATGCGCGAGCGGATCGATCAGGCCAAGAAGGACGGGGACACGCTGGGCGGCATTCTGGAGGTGCGCTTCCGGGGCTTGCCGGTCGGTCTTGGAAGTTTCGTGCATTACGACCGGAAACTGGATGGCCGGATTGCGCAGGCGTGCCTCAGCGTGCAGGCCATGAAAGGCGTGGAGATCGGGCGGGCCTTCGAGAACGCCATGAAACCCGGCAGCGGCGTGCACGACGCCGTGTACTACCGCGAGGGCAGCTACGCGCGCGACACGAACAGCGCGGGCGGCCTGGAAGCCGGCATGACCAACGGCGAGGAGTTGATCGTGCGGGTCGCCATGAAACCCATCGCCACCCTGATGAAGCCCCTCCCCACCGTGAATGTCGTGACGCACGAGCCTTCGGACGCGGCGCGGGAACGCAGCGACACCACCGCGGTGCCGGCAGCGGGCGTGATCCTGCAGTGCGTGATCGGCTGGGTGCTGGCCGAAGCCCTGCTGGAAAAATTCGGTGGGGATACCCTGCCCGAATTACAGGAGCGCGTGGCCGCCGCCCGGACGTTCGCGCGGGAGTACTGAGCTGCCGACATGCTGGAACCAGCACTGGATGAGAACGTTCGAAACAGCCTGGAGACGCATCTGCTCACTCTGGATCAAGCTGAAGTTCAGCCTCTCCCGGACAATTGTCTTAAACTGTCCCCCATGTCAAATTCCGGCCTGATCGAGCGACCCGTCACCTGGGTGGCCCTGGCTGGGTTCATGGGCACCGGGAAAAGCCGCGTGGGCTGGGAACTCTCTCGGGCGCTGGCGCTTCACTTCGTGGATACCGACAAACTCATCACGCGCGTGGTGGGCAAAAGCATTCCCGAGGTGTTCGCGCAGGAAGGCGAAGGCTACTTCCGCGCCTGCGAACACGAGGTGGTGCAGCGTGTCACGCGGCTGGAACACGCCGTGATCAGCCTGGGGGGCGGCACCTTCATTCACGAGGAGAACCGCCGCCGCCTGCTGCAACGCGGCCCGGTGGTGGTGCTGTGGGCCACACCGGAAACCGTATACCAGCGCACGAAAAACAGTGACCGCCCGCTGCTGAAGTCGGAAGATCCCCTCAGCAAAATCAAGAACCTGATGGACGAACGCGAAAGCATTTACCGCGAGGGCACCATTCACGTTCACAGTGACGGACGACCCAGCGAGGAGATCGTCGAGGAGATTCTCGAGCGCCTGGAACGCTGGGCCGAGGTGCATCAGGCCTGGCCGGAGATCACGGAAGCGGAGTGGAGCGACTGTGTCACCGATTGAGGGGTCACGGATTGAGGGGTCACCGACTGAGGGGCGGACGGTCGAGGTCGGCGGGCCGCACCCGTACACTGTTCACGTGGGTGCCGGGTTGCTCTCGCAGATCAGGGTCAAAGAGCGTCAGGTGGCCCTGATCCACGCTGAAGATCTGCCGGGCGAGTACGTAAAAGAGGTGGAGGCCGGCCTGCAACCTGTCGTGACGGTGCGCGTCCCCGCGCGTGACGCCTGTAAAACGCTGGACGTGTACGCGAACGTGTTGTCACAACTGGCGCAGGTGAACCTGCCGCGTGACGGCGCGGTGATCGGTCTGGGCGGCGGGGCCGTGACGGATCTAGCAGGGTTCGTGGCCGCCTCTTACCTGCGCGGGGTGGCTTTTTACACCCTGCCGACCACGCTGCTGGGCATGGTGGACGCTGCCGTGGGGGGCAAAACAGGCGTGAATTTACCCGAGGGTAAAAATCTGGTGGGCGCCTTCTGGCCGCCGCAAGCCGTGTGGTGCGATACCGACACCTTGACCAGCCTGCCGCCCGCCGTATTCCGTGAGGGCGCGGCGGAAGCCTTCAAGCATGGCCTGATTGCCGATCCGACACTCCTGACCCGTGTGCTCGACCCGGAATTCAGGCCCGGCGGCGCCCTGCTGGAAAGCACCCTGGCCGATGCCATTGCCGTCAAGGCCGCCGTCGTGACCCGTGACCTGACCGAGCAGGGCGAACGGGCGTTCCTGAATTTCGGTCACACACTGGCGCACGCCCTCGAGGGCGTTACGCATCAGGGCATAGCGCACGGCGAGGCGGTGGGGTACGGCATGCATTACGCCGCCATCCTCAGCCGCGAGATGGGCGGCGCCGACCTGACCGGGCACACACGGAAGTTCCTCGACTGGCAGCAGCCCACGTCCCTGCCTGCCCTGAAGTTCGATGAGGTGACGGCTTACATGAACCGCGACAAGAAGGCCGACAGCGACGGCGTGCGCTTCGTGCTGCTGCGCGATGTCGCCCAGCCTTATCTGACGAGGGTGCCGGAGGATGTGCTGCGCCGTTCGTTCGGGGAATGGCTGGGGCAGATTCAAACTCGCTGACAGGGGCTGAACAGGTATCCTGCTCCTATGCTGCTGGTGCTGAACGGCCCGAACCTGAACCGCCTTGGCCTGCGTGAACCTGGTGTGTACGGCACGCAGACGCTGGAAGACCTGGAACGCCAGTGCGAGACGTGGGGCGCGGAGCTCGGCGAGGCCGTGACCTGCCGCCAGAGCAACTTCGAGGGACAACTGCTGGAGTGGATTCAGGAGGCGCAGGAGCAGGGGTTCACGGGCATCGTGATCAACCCGGGGGCCCTGACGCACTACAGTTACGCGCTGCGGGACGCCATTGCCGGCCAGGCCGTGCCCGTGGTGGAGGTGCATATTTCCAACGTGGATGCCCGCGAGGAATTTCGCCACCACTCCGTGACGGCGGCCGTGTGTAGGGGGAAAATCAGCGGCCTGGGCTTTCTGGGCTACCGCCTGGCGATGGAGGCCCTGACCGAACAGGAGTGAGCCCGATGGCGGTTGAATCGCCCACTTGGGCGATGAAACCCGACCAGCGGGAGATGCTGAAAGACGCGCCGCGGAAGATGGGTCAAAAGCTCTCTTTTGGTTGGCCCCCGGCGTGTAAAACGAATTCCGTTTGTTTCGTTCACCCACCTGAACGTCACTGGTTGGTTCACTCCACGTCCGGAACCGTTTTTCTCCTTCTCGCTCCGCTCGGATTGAACCGTTTTATAAACGATGAGGTAGGAGTTGGTGTAAATGCTCCGTCAGGCGCTCTCCGGTGTTCTCATGCTTTCAGGCGAGATACTGACAGACGTGAAAAAGACCCTGATCACCCTGACTGTGCTGACCGCGCTGGGTGCCGCTTCGGCCCAGACGGCGCAGGACATCATCAACAAAGTGGACGCCACCCAGAAAGCCGCCAAAGACGTTTCTTTCCGCCTCAGTGGCACGGCCAACTTCGAGACCCAGTCGCAGAAGATCGACCTGACCGTGAAAAGCATCCCGGCGCAGAAACTGGCCCGCATTCAGTTTATGGCGCCGGACGCCCTGGCCGACAATATCGTGGTGGCCGACAGCAAGGAAGTGCGCCAGTACATGTTCCTGACCAACCAGATCACCGTGACCCCCCTCAACAAGGCCGCCAGTAGCGTGGGTATTTCCGGGCTGGACTTCAACAACCTCGGCAACACGTCCGACATGCTCAAAAGTTACAACGTGAAATTGATCGGCACGACGGGCAGCGCCGGCAGCCGCGTGTTCCAGCTGGAAGCCACGCCCAAGAGTGGCAGCGCCGAGAAATCGCGCGTCTGGATCAGCGAAGCGGGCTGGCGTCCGAACAAGATTCAGGCCTTCGACAAGAACGGCAAACTGGTGGCCGACATGACCATCAGCAACTACAAGGTGAACAGCGGCCTGACCGCCACCGCCCTGAAATCCCTCCCGAAAGACGCCCAGATCATCAAGCAGTAAAGCAAAAGCGAAGTTCAAAGAAGCTCCCGCGAAGATGGGGGCTTTTTTTGTGCCATGAGCAGCAGGTCAACCCACCCTTCTTTTCCTATCAGCTCCGATCTACACCGGATCACCCACCCCCGACCTTTCACTTGCCATGTTTCTCAGGTCTTCTGGACAGTTCCTGGGTGGTGGCACGTTTTCTTTATGGTCATTTCGTAAACTGCGGGGCGTGAGTGGATCTGAGAAGAAGACGGTGGCGATCGTGGGAGGGAGTGGCTACGCGGGCGGGGAGTTTTTACGCCTGGCGCTGAATCACCCGAACCTGGAAGTGACGCAGGTGACCAGTGAGCGCAGTGCGAATACGCCCGTAGGCATGGTTCACCCGAATTTGCGTGGGCGCACGAACCTGAAGTTCAGGAAGGCCGCCGACCTGGACGAGGCAGACATCGTGGTGCTGGCCCTGCCGCATGGCAGCGCCGCCAGGCGCCTTGCAGAGTTCGAGCCGAAAGGCAAAACGCTGGTCGACCTGAGTGCGGACTTCCGCCTGAAAGACCCGGAGGTTTACAAGGCCGTGTACGGCGAGGATCACCCCACGCCGGAGAAACTGAAGGACTGGGTGTACGGCAACCCGGAACTGCACCGTGAAGACCTGAAAGGCGCGACCCGGATTGCCTGCGCGGGCTGCTTCGCCACCAGCGTGATTCTGGCGCTGTACCCGGTGCTGAAGCTGGGCGCGCTGGCCCCAAAGGACATCATCGCCACGGGTCTGGTGGGTTCCAGTGCGGCAGGTGCCAGTGCCAGCGATTCGTCGCATCACCCGGAGCGGGCGGGGAGCCTGCGCGTGTATAAACCCGTAGGTCATCGGCACGGCGCGGAAGCGAAACAGGAACTGCCGGGCAATTTCCCGCTGCACCTGACCGCCATCAGCACGCCCCGCGTGCGCGGCATTCTGACCACTGTGCAGGCCTGGGTGCCGGACGGCTGGAGCGAACGCGACGTGTGGAGCGCCTACCGCGAGGTGTACGGCGCTGAGCCGTTTATTCGCATCGTGAAGGTCGCCAAGGGCATTCACCGTTACCCGGATCCGATGCTGCTGGACGGCACGAACTACTGCGACATCGGCTTTGAGATGGACCCCGACACGGGCCGCGTGGTGCTGATGAGCGCCATCGACAACCTCGTGAAAGGCACGGCAGGCCACGCCATCCAGAGCCTCAACATCGCCAACGGCTGGGAAGAGACCACCGGACTGGAGTTCGCCGGGTTGCATCCGGCGTAACAGGAATCAAAGAGAGCAGCGGAGGCTTTCACGCTCTTCGCTGCTCTCTTGTCTGTGCAATTTTTTCTGCGTGGTCTTTTCTGGGCGGTCAGCGGCTGGCGATTTTCAGGCGGCGTTCCATCTGGTCCGTGAAGAAGGTCAGCACGGTGGTCAGCGCGAGATACACGGCGGCAGCGACCAGCAGCGCGGGAATGGGCTGGAAGGTGCTGCTGCGCACCTGATCGGCAATGCGCAGGATTTCCGTCACGGCGATGGTGGCGGCCAGCGAGGAATCCTTCAGCAGCGCCACGATGTTGTTCACCAGCGCCGGCAGCGCGAGGCGCAGGGCCTGCGGGAGCACCACCGTAGTCATGGTGGACAGGCTGCCCAGGCCCAGCGAGCGGGCGGCCTCGACCTGTCCACGTGGCACGCCCTGCACCCCGCCGCGCACCACTTCAGCGTTGTAAGCGGCGACGTTGAGGGCGAGCGCGAACACGGCCGCGACAAACGCCGAGCCGAGTTCCAGGAAAGGCCAGGTGTCCGCCCATTCCAGCAGTTTTCCGAAAGGCGGAAACAGTTCAGGCAGGGCGTAGTAACTGAACAGCAGCTGCACGAAAAGGGGCGTGCCGCGCACCACCCACACGATGAAAGTACAGATGGCGGAAATGAGGCTGCCGATCCAGTAGGCGACACTGCCGCGCGTGTTCACGAACAGGGACGTGTTCGCCATTTTCCCCAGCCCCAGGAGCACGCCCAGCACCAGCCCCAGCACCCCGGACACCAGCGTCAGGTAAAGCGTCGTTTTGGCGCCGGACACGAACAGGGCGGCGTTCTTGGTAATCGCTTCGGGCCAGACCGGCAGTTGCAGCGCCAGCGTAATCAGCCAGAACAGCACCAGAAACGAAACGATGGCCCCGATGACCCACAGCAGCAGGTTGCTGCCCGGAGCCGCCTGACGCGCAGGCACGCTTCTGGGGGTGGTCATCGGGACGCCCTCACAGGCGGGAAGGTCAGCCTTGACAGCAACAGGCGTGTGAACATTGCGGGAATCATGTCATATTTCACGGTTGCGGAAAACAGGTGGAGCAAGAACAGGCAGGAGGGCTGGCCCAGACCCGCGCCGACTCTCCCGTGCCCATCATAAAAAACCGCCCGGAATGGGGCGGCTTTCTTGCTGACTGGTTTACAGCGGAATGTTGTCGTGTTTCTTGTACGGGCGAGTCTCTTCCTTGTCGGCCAGCATCTCGAAGGTCTGAATCAGGATCTTGCGGGTGTCCTCGATGGCGATCACGTCGTCGATGTAGCCCTTCCCGGCGGCAATGTACGGGTTGTCGAAGGTGTCCTTGTACTCGGCGATTTTCTCGGCGCGTTTGGCGGCCGGGTTCTCCGATTCCTTGATTTCCTTGCGGTACACGATGTTCGCAGCACCTTCCGCGCCCATCACGGCAACGGTGGCGGTGGGCCAGGCGTACACGGCGTCGGCGCCCATGTCGCGGCTGTTCATGGCCAGGTACGCGCCGCCGTAACTTTTGCGAGTAATCAGCGTCACTTTGGGCACGGTGGCCTCGGCGTAGGCGAACAGCATCTTGGCCCCGTGGCGGATAATGCCGCCGTACTCCTGTTGCACGCCGGGCAGGAAGCCGGATACGTCCACCAGGGTCAGGATGGGCACGTTGTAGCAGTCGCAGGTGCGGATGAAACGGGCGGCCTTGTCGGACGAATCGATGTTGAGGCTGCCGCCCATGCTCTTGGGGTTGTTGGCGACGATGCCGATGCTCTGACCGTTCAGGCGGGCAAAGCCGACCACGATGTTTTTGGCCCAGTCGGGTTGAATTTCCATGAATTCGCCGCCGTCCACGATGTCCTTGATCACGTCGTGCATGGCGTAGGCCTTGCGCTGGTCGGGCGTGATGACGCTGAGCAGGGGGTCGTTGCGGCGGTCGATGGGGTCCGTGCATTCCACACGCGGCGCCTTCTCGCGGGCGTTCTGCGGCAGGTAACCCAGCAGGTCTTTAATGCCCTGAATGACCGCCTCGTCGCCGTCGAGGGCCAGGTGCGCCACGCCGCTCTTGCGGGTGTGCACGTCCGCGCCGCCGAGCTGGTCGAAGGTGACTTCCTCGCGGGTCACCGTTTTGATCACGTCCGGCCCGGTGATGAACATGTAGCTGCTGCCCTTGCTCATCAGGATGAAATCCGTGATGGCGGGGCTGTACACCGCGCCACCGGCGCACGGCCCGAGAATGGCGCTGATTTGCGGCACCGAACCGCTGTAGATGCTGTTGCGGTAGAAGATTTCGCCGTACCCGGAAAGGCTGTCCACGCCTTCCTGAATGCGGGCACCGGCGCTGTCGTTCAGGCCGATGACTGGGCAACCGGTCTTGGCGGCCAGGTCCATGATTTTCGTGACCTTCATGGCGTTGCGCTTGCCCAGGGAGCCGCCCAGCACCGTGAAATCCTGTGAGAACACAAATACCTGACGGCCATTGATGGTGCCGCTGCCCGTGACGACGCCTTCGCCAGGGCTTTCCACGCCGTCCATCAGGCGGTTGCGGGCGTGCTGCACGAAGGTGCTCATTTCCAGAAAGCTGCCAGGGTCGAGCAGTTTGTCGATGCGTTCACGGGCGGTCAGCTTGCCGCCCTCGCGCTGCTTCCTGGCGCGCTCCGGGCCGCCGCCGGCTTCGACGTAGGCCCGCTTTTGCTCCATAGTGGCGATGAGTTCCTGAAGCTCGATATTCGGCTGTGTCATGCGTCTAATCTACCCGGATTGCCGCAGGCGAAAGCGGCAATCCGGGTGACTGTCCTGGGAACACGGCCGCCGTTAGACCGGGTCAAAGGGCAGGATTATAATTTGTGTTCTCGTAACACTGATAGGTCACGTTCTGTAGCGATTTGCGAGGCTCATCTGCTGAGATGACGACGGATTAACCTCTCTGCAGCAGCTGAGGAAGCAGCGGCAATGGTGAACTTCTCTCAGGAGCGGGGCCGGCCGCTGTTTGCCAGAGCGGTGCCGGGGCCGTATTCGTACACGGCCTGCCACGGTTTGTAGTTGGTGGTGGTACGGTCGTATTTCACGGCGCCGCTGGCGTCCTTGATGGCGCGGGTGATGTACAGGTTGTAGCCGTCCTGCGCCCAGTCCACCTGCGCGACCCGCCCACCCAGAGCCGGGTTGTACACGTACTTGGCCGGTGGGTGCGCCTGGCGCGACAGGATCACAGCGGGGCTGACGGATACGCTGCGCTGGGGTTTGACGGTGCCCCACACTTCCACCACCAGGGTGCTGGTCTTGTTGTTGTTCTGCGTTTTCAGCATGATCGTGCCGCCGGTATCGTTCTTCAGCTTCAGGTCGACGCCAGGGTCGTACACGGCGGCCTCGAAGCCCACCTGCGGTTCGTAGTAGCCCACGCGGTAGGAGTGCTGGTTGCGCTCCACCACCGGCAGCCCCGCCTGGTACAGCGCGCGGAAGGTGGTGGTGCTGACCTGACACACGCCGCCGCCCAGGCCGTCCACGGTGCGCCCGCCGCTGATGATCAGGCCGCCCACGAACCCGTTGTCGGGGGTAATGCCGCCCAGCGCATTCAGGAAACTGAAGACTTCACCGGCGGGCACCACCGCACCGTCGATTTTCTGGGCGGCGTTCGCCACGTTGGTGCGGCGCTCGGGGCTGCTGTGGTAGTAGGTGCTGCGCCCCACGGCGATCAGTTGCAACTTGTTCGGGTCGGGTAACTGCGCCGCCGTGAGTTTCGGCTGGGCCACCCTGGCCGGGAACACCACGGCCCTGGCGTCCGGGTCGACCAGAGCTTTCTTGAACACGTCCAGCGCGGCGGCCCGGTCGACTTCATGCCCGGTCTTCTCGGCCACGCGCACGTACTTGCCGCCCTGCCAGGCGTAGCGGGCGTCCCGGGCGGGTTCGTTGATGTAGCCCGATACGAACTTGAAAGCCCTGTCGATGGTGGCCGGGTCGAGCACGATCCCTTCGGGCTTTACCCAGTACAGGTCAGCGACCTGCAATGGGGAAAGCACGCCGGTGCGGGTGGTGCCCTCCAGTTTGAAGACCATGCGGCGCATCAGGCGGTTGCCCTGATCGGCCAGTTTCTGGAGGTTCTCGGCGGACTGCGGGGACTTCCAGGTGATCAGCGGCAGGGTCAGGGTGGACACGTTCGGGTTGTCCTTGAAAGTGTTCACGGCGCTCTTCACGTCGGCCTGGCGGCCTGGCGTGTCTGGGGTCAGCACGGCGTACTTCAGGGTCTTCTTGTCGAAGCCCAGCGTGGCGGGCCTGGGCTGGGTGCCCAGCGGCGCGGTCAGTTTCGAGAGGGTGGCGGCAGTCTTGCCGGTGTCGACCGAGGTGATCAGCGGGAAGCTCTGCGGTTCGGCACGGCCCAGGGCGCTCTGAAGGCGTTCCAGCATGCTGCGTTCCTGCGTGTAGGCCTGGGCGGGCCGCAGGCTGGCGCGCGGATCGATCTGCCAGCCCAGGGCGGTGCTGGTCAGCGTCCAGGTCTGGTCGGCGGCCTTGACCGTCACCGGGCGGCCCTTGCCGACGGCAGCATCACGTAGGCGCTGTGCGGCCGCGTCCGGGGTCAACCCGCCCACATCCACGCCGCCCACCCGCACGCCGGGGGCCAGCGTACCCGTGTCCTGGGTGGCCACGCCCATGGCCAACGCGCCGCCCAGCAGCAGCGCGGTAATCACCCCACCAATTGCATATTTCATCCCCACTGTCATCACTGACCAGTGTAAGGAATGCCGCGCCGCAATGATGAAAGCGGGCCGGACAACCCTGCTGCATAAAGAAAAGAGAAGGGGGATGGGCAGGCCGACTGAATTGACCTGCCCATGCTAATCACTCCACGCGCTGCCCGCAAGAACGGCCCGCAGACACGCCCGAAGGCCGTCTGGCACGCCGCCTAGCGGCTGTCGCTGCCGATGCCCAGGTTCTCGGCAATGGCTTCAGTGACTTTCTTCTGGGTGTCCTGCACCTCCACGGCCACGCGCTGACCGTCTTCCAGATCCATCACGAAGTGGTCGCCGTCCAGCCGCACGCGCGAGAGGATCTGTTCCTCACCTTGCGGACGGGTGCTGGCCCGCAGCTCCACGTACCGGCGCATGGGCGTGCGAATGACCTTGGGGGCCAGCACTTCCTCGACCTGGAAGATGCCGCCGGAATTGTTCATGGTCACGTCGATCAGCACCGGGGCGTTTCGGCCGCGCTCGATGACCACCTCGTCGACGGCCAGGGCACTGATGGAGTGAATGTCCACGCTGCCCAGCGCAAAAGCCTTGCGCCCCCGGCCCTTGGTGATGTCCGAACCGTCCGCCACCGCCGTGATGCCGCCCTCCAGCGTCAGCGGCGGCGGGTTCAGGTCGTGGCAGTTGATGGCCCCCAGGATGAACGAGCGCACCTTCATGCGCTTGAAGGGATCGGGGTACAGCGGCCCCATGATGCGGTCGATGATCGGCAGGGCCAGCGTCACGCCGTGCGCTTCGTGCCCCACCCGGTGAATCTGGTTGCCGATGTCGTGCAGCATGGTGCCCAGAATCACGGTCAGGAACACGTCGTCGGCGTCGCCTATACCGCTGTCCATCAGGTCCGGTTTCACGCCGGCATCCAGCAGAAGTTCGGTGATGGCCAGGCTGGCCGCCCCGGTGATGAAGGCGTGGACGCGCCCGTGGTCGTTGTAACCCAGTTTGCGCATGGTGATGTAATTCGCCATGTCCCAGCACGCCAGCGCTTCCGGATCGGCGCGGAGCTGCTCGTAGGCGGCCAGCGCCCGCGGGTAATCGGTCAGGTCCTGACGGATGGCCCCATCGGCTTCCTCAATCAGCTTGGACCTGGGCGTCGTGAATTCCACCACGCGCGACGGTGGCTGAGCGGCCTCGGGCTGGGGGGCCCCGGGGTGGGGAGCGGCGGGGTGGGGCAGCGCTTCACTCGTCACGTCCTGGACGGTGCCGCCGGACACGCTCAGGCGGAACTTATGATCCTTACCGCGCCTGACCTGACTGGGCGCCGTATCACCCCCTTCCTGAAGGTCGTTCGGGCGCGCATTCTGGAGGTCGCGTTTCATTCGCCTTTGAACTCGGGTTTGCGTTTGGCCAGGAACGCCCCGGTGCCTTCCTGAAAGTCGGCGGTCGCCACCGCCATGCCGAACAGGTCGGCTTCTATTTCGCACCCGGCGTCCAGCGTGGTGTCCAGGCCGCGCCGCACCGCCTCTTTCACCAGCGAGAGGGCAATCGGGCCATTTTTCACGATGTTCTCGGCAACTTCACGCGCCTTGGCCAGCGGTTCGTCGGCCAGGTAATTCACGACGCCCATCTGCAGGGCTTCCTCGGCGCTGATCTGCCGGGCCGTGAGCAGCAAGTCCAGCGCGCGGCCCGCACCGATCAGGCGCGGCAGGCGCTGCGTACCACCGAACCCCGGAATAACGCCCAGCGTGACTTCAGGCAGGCCCAGGCGGGCGCGGGGGGACGCCACGCGGATGTCGCAGGCGAGGGCCAGCTCAAACCCGCCGCCCAGCGCAAAGCCGTTGATGGCGGCAATGACGGGAATAGGCAGGTTGCTGATCTGGCTCATGACGTCCTGTCCGGCCAGCGCCACCTCACGGCCCGCGTACACACCGTCCAGCCCGTTCAGTTCGCTGATGTCGGCGCCGGCCACGAAGGCCTTCTCGCCCGCTCCGGTGATGATCAGCGCACCGATTTCGGCGTTGTCGACGATCAGGTCGAGCGCCTCACTCATCTCACTGAACGTTTCGCTGTTCAGGGCGTTCAGGGCCCTGGGGCGGTTCAGCGTCAGAACAGCCAACGGACCGTGCTGGTCGATGGTGAGGTTCTCGAATTCGTATTCGTCCATGTGCGGAATGTCCTGCGGATTTTGCGTCATGCCCCCATGGTGACATGAACGGCGCGGCAGGACGGACGGTAGCCGTTCGCAGCAAGCCGGGACTCAGCCGCCCAGCTCTAGGCAAAATCCGTCCATTTCTTGAGGTCAGGTGATGCAATCCCTGAAATGGCCCATCACGCACCGCCCGCATTCCCAGAGTGAGCACGGCGCGACCACATGAAAGTCCCTCTCATGAACACCGAACGTAAAAAAAGCTGTGCCTTTCTCATCCAAGGAAGGATTTAAACGGCAAGATAAGCAATTCCAGCTCACATCACAATCTCCCTTTTACACATTTCGTTCTCATTGTGCCTGGTTCTCAATCAGATTCGCGCAAAGGACGGGTCGCTCGGTCTCATCAGCAGACAATTTTTCACAGACTCCTCATTCCAGCTGACTAAGTTGAACGACAGGAAAGTCGGTTCTGAGCGCTTCACGTGCTCATTTTCGACGCAAGGAGACCAGCATGCGTAACACCCTCATGATTTCGTCCATTGTTGCCCTGAGCCTCGGCGTTGCCGGCGCACAGACCGCCCCGGCCACCAGCACCCCCGCCACCACCACGGCCGCTCCCGCCCAGGTGACCCTGAGTGACGTTCCCGCCGGCCACTGGGCCAAGGACGCCGTCGACAAGATCGTCTCCTGCGGCCTGATCCAGGGCTTCCCCGACGGTACCTTCCGTGGCAACGAAAACCTGACCCGTTACCAGGCCGCCCTGATCTTCCACCGCCTGCTGACCAGCGGCGCGATGGCCCAGTGTGGATTCAGCAGCGGCGACATGACCACCATCGTCAACGGCATGCAGGAAGTCAGCACAGAACTGGCCGCCATCAGCACCCGCGTCGGCGACCTCGAGAAAGCCAACGCTGACCAGGCCGCCCGCATCGCCGCCCTGGAAGAAAAAATCGCCGGCCTGAACACCGGTGCCGCCAGCGCTGACGTGACCGCCCTGACCGCCCGTATCGACGCGCTGGAAGCCGCCATCAAGAACATCCCGGCCGGCCCCCAGGGCCCCGCTGGCCCGGCCGGCCCCCAGGGCCCCGCTGGCCCCCAAGGCCCGGCCGGCACCGCCGCCGCTCCTGCGCCCGCCACCAGCACCACGACCACCGTGGTGACCGAACCCGCCACCCCCGCCGCCAGCACCACCGTGGTGATCGGCGACGTGGCGCCTGCCATGGCTGACAAGAACCTTTACGCCGGCCTGAGCTTCGGGGCCAAGATGTCGGATGTCGACACCAAAGCCTGCAAGAGCGGCCTGCGTGGCAACGGCGCAGACGCGGGTTACTGCACCACTGTCGGCGGCATGATCGGTTCCAAGAGTGTCTTCGGCCCCATCGGTGCCCGCGTGGCCGTGGATTACAACATCGGTCAGAAAGCGGTGAATGCCGACCTGGCCGCCACCTACAACCTGGATCTGGGCACCAACCTGGGCGTGTATGCCGGCCTGGGCCTGGGCCTGACCGCCAGCCCCACCTACACCACCACCGGCACGGCCGGCAGCACCACCGACATGTACGGCCTGGGCCTGGTGGGCGTGGAATACCGCTTCACCGACAGCATCGCCGCCTTCGTGGAAGGCAACGGCCGCTACTACCTGAGCAACAAGGGCACCGGCACCGGCATCAGCGGTGACGCCAGCAGCACCACCCGCGGCTTCAACGGCGCCGTGAAAGCCGGCGTGAAGTTCTACTTCTAAGCCTCTCCTGCCTCATAGACCCCCTTCCTTGGGGGTCTTTTTTATTGCCAGCGGCGCTGTCCTGAGCGTTCCCCTAGGCGCTTGCTCTACACTGGGGGGATGCGTGCGTTGTCCTTTCTTCAGGTTCTGCTGCTGCTGGGTCTCCTGGCTTACGTGCTGCTGGTGGCCCTGGAAAATCCCATCCTGCTGCGGTTTCCTCTGCCGATGGGGCGCGGGGAATGGCTGGTGCCGGGCGGTCTGGCCCTGGGCGGCTTCGCGGTGCTGGGCGGGCTGTACGCCACGCTGCTTTTCCTGCCCGTGCTGGCGCGGCTGCTTCAACACAGCAGAATGGAAGCCCGGACGCTGCGCAGCCTGGAAGACCGCCTGGCCTCTACCCTTCAGGCCAGGCTCGCGGCGCTGCCCAGCGAACCAGGCGAGAAGGTCGGCGAGTGAAGCCCCCCGAAAACTGGGTGCTGGCACGTCCGGCCAGCCGGGCCGAATTGCTGCGGGCCATGCGGCAGTGGCGGGTGGCGCCACCCCTGGCGCAGGTGCTGGCCGGCCGGCACCTGACGCCGGAATTGCTGCGCCCGCCCCTGGCGCTGACCCCCAACCCCGGTCTGCGGGAAGCGGCGGAGCGAATCGTGGCCGCCATCCGCGCGGGCAAACGCATTCGAATTCACGGGGATTACGACGCGGACGGCGTCACCGCCACGTCCATCCTGGTGCTGGGCCTGCGGGCCGCCGGCGCCGATGTCCACGGCTTTATTCCGCACCGGCTGAACGAGGGCTACGGCATTCACCTGAGCCGCGTCCCCGAGCACGCCGGGGCCTGCGACCTGCTGGTCACGGTGGATTGCGGCGTCACCAACCTCGAGGAAGTCCAGGCGCTGCTGGCGGCCGGCAAGGAAGTCATCGTCACCGATCACCACGCGCCCGGCCCGGACTTCCCCAGGTGCCTGGTGGTGCACCCGCATCTGACCGAGCAGTTCGACCCCGCCCGCCACAACCTGACCGGGGCGGGCGTGGCGTACCACCTGCTGTGGGCCGTGAACGAGGCGCTGGGCCTGCCCGAACCGCGCGCGCTGAGCGCCCTGGCGTGCCTGGGCACCGTGGCGGACGTGGCTCCGCTGGTCGGGGAAAACCGCGCCCTGGTGCAGGCTGGGCTGGAGGAACTGAACCGCACCGAACTGCCGGGCTTAAAAGCCCTGAAAGAGGGTCACCGGCTGGAGCAGGTGACGGCGCGGGACGTGGCGTTTATTCTGGCTCCGCGCATCAATGCGGCGGGGCGCATGGGGGAAGCCGAGCGCGCCCTGGAACTGCTGACCGCCGAATACCTGCATGAGGCGCAGGCCCTGGCCAGCTATCTGGAGACACGCAACCAGGAGCGGCGCACCTTGCAGGACACCATGTTCCGGCAGGCGCTGCAACTCGTGAACCCCAGCGACCCGGCCCTGGTGGTGACCCACCCGGACTGGCACGCGGGCGTGATGGGCATCGTGGCCAGCAAGCTGCTGGAAACCTTTTACAAACCTGTGTATATCGTGGCGCAGGGCAAGGGGTCGGTGCGCAGCACGCCCGGCATCAGCGCCGTGCAAGGTCTGCGCAACTCCGAGGATCTGCTGAAAAAGTTCGGCGGTCACCCGGGCGCCGCCGGCTTCTCGCTGGACGAGGCGAACCTGGCAGCCTTTCAGGAACGCATTCATGAGTACGCCCGGCAGTTCCCGGTGCCGGTGCCGACCATCCGGCTGGACGCCCCCCTGCCGCCGCTGGGCGCCACGGCTGAACTGGTCGCGCAGGCCGCCACCTTCGAGCCGTTCGGAGAAGGCATGACTCCGCCGCTGTGGCACGTGCGCGGCCCCCTCACCGAGCCCCGGCTGGTCGGCAAGAACAGGAACAGCCTGCAGTTCCGGCTGGGTCACCTGAAAGGTGTGAAGTACAGCGAAACCGACGCCACGCCCGGCGAGCGCGACCTGGGCACCCACCTGACCCTGAACGAGTGGCGTGGGCGCGTGAACCTGGAATTGCACGCCCAGGCCCTGCGCCCACCCGGAACCATCGCTCTGGACGGTGCAGATGGCCTCAGTGTGGAAGACACCCCGCGCCTGAACCCCAGGGAAGCGATGGGACGCCTCAGCGCGGGCGCCGCAGCCTACGCGCAGAACGGCGTGGTGGACTTCCTGCGCGACAACGTGCCCGGCGTGCAGCTGCTGGAAGTCGGTCAGGCGTTCCATGGGCCGGAACTGATCCTGTACGCCCTGCCGCCCGAGGATGACCTGCGCCGCTGGCTGGGCACGTCCCGCGTGGCCTTTGCGTTCGGGCCGAAAACCCTGGCGGAACTCGAGGGTTCGTTGACCCTGCATCACCTCGCGGCCCCGCCCGAGAACCCGCTGTCAGACGCCCTGAAGGACGAGGAACGTCTGGAACGCGCCGCCGACGCCTACCGCCGCTGGCAGTGGGCGCACCATTACCGGGTGCTGAACGACGCCGGCTGGGTGGCCAGCGTGTACGCCATGCTGGGCCTGGAACCTGGCATCCCCCGCCCGCTAGACGCCCCGGCAGAAACCGCCCACAGCACCGCCGTTCCTGTGGCCTGAGCCTCACCGGGCGCCTGGTCAGATTGACCCCTTTACCCAGTCATTTCCCTTGACAGGCGACGGGCACTGTCCTTACAGTTCCGGGGCGATGCCCCCCTCCCCTGCCCGCCCCCAGCACAGTGCCTCCCGTGACCGCCTGCCCATCAGGGCCGGCATTCAACCGGAGAAACCCATTGCGGGCGAGGTGGTCGAACTGTTCAGTGATGGGGCCTGCGACACCACCAAGGGGCACGGCGGCTGGGCCGCCATTCTGCGCTATGGCCAGAAGGAACTGGTGCTCAGCGGCAACGAGCGCGACACCACCAACAACCGTATGGAGATTCGCGGGTTGCTGGAGGGCCTGAAAACCCTCAAGCGGCCCTGCCAGGTGCGCGTCATTACCGACAGTCAGTACCTGCGCAAGGCCTTTACCGATGGCTGGATTCTGAACTGGCAACGCAACGGCTGGAAAACCGCCAGCAAAGAACCGGTAAAAAATCAGGACTTGTGGCTGGAACTGATCGCCCAGGCCCGCACGCACTCCCTGACCTTCGTGTGGGTCAAAGGACACGCCGGCCACGGCGAAAACGAGCGGGTGGATGAGCTGGCCGTGCAGGAACGTCTGAAACTGCGGAACTCGTGAGCCCTGATCAGCGATCCGGCATGTTGCGTTCTGCAACCAGGAAAGCATTCACCAGCTCATAAGAATCCCGATTGCCCTCAAAGTTAAATATCACGTCCAAGACGCCTTTTTCTGCTTCTGCCGTTTACGATGAGCAGCCATTCCATCCCTGTTGAGGCGGATTTGAACGCTCCTTATTCGACTCGCAGGTAGATGGCTTTCAGGTATTCGGCCTCAGGGAAGCTGGCGTGATGGTCGGGCGCGTGGCGACTGGTGCGCAGTTCACGCACGGAGCGTCCGGTGCGGCGGGCGGCGGTGCGCACAGCCTGGAAGAACTCGTCGGCGCTGACGTGGGCGCTGCACGAGGCGCTGATCAGGATTCCCCCCGGCGCCAGTTTACTGAGGCCGTCGGTGGCGAGTTTCGCGTAGGCACGAATGGCTCCTGCGCGTTCGCTTTCGCGGCGGGCCAGCGAGGGCGGGTCGAGGATCACCAAGTCGAACTGACGCGGGGTGGTCCCCAGCCAGTCGAACACGTCGGCCTGCACGGTTTCATGCCGGGCACGCAGGCCAGGATTTAACTGGAAGTTGCGCCGCGCTCCTTCCAGGGCGTGCGGGCTGATGTCCACGCTGACGACCTCGGTGGCGCCGCCACGGGCCGCGTACAGGCTGAACCCTCCGCTGAACGAGAAGGCGTTCAGGACGCGCCGGCCCGCCGCGAAGGTTTCGACCCGGCGGCGGTTCTCGCGCTGATCCAGAAAAAACCCGGTTTTCTGCCCCCGGCGCACGTCGGCCTCGAAGTGCAGGCCGGATTCCTTGAAGATGACCGGGCCATCAGGCACGTCTCCCAGCAGCACCGCGCCGTCCATCAGGGCCACCTTGGCCGCCTGTTCCTGAATGTTGCGGCTGAGGCGCAGCACCACTGCGAAGCCGGAAAAGCGCTCTGCCAGCAAGTCGAGCAGCAGCGGCAACACTGGGAACCACGCCGCCGTGTACACCTTCATGACCAGCACCTGCGCGTAGCGGTCGAGCACCAGGCCCGGAAACCCGTCCGATTCACCGTTGATCAGCCGGAAGCCGTTGGTGGCGTGATCCTCGGCCACCGCGCCGAACAGCGCCGCGCGGCGAGCCAGCGCACTGTCGAGCCGGGCAGCCCACCACGCCGTATCGATGTTGACCGGAGCCCCCGCGTGCAGCACCCGCACCCGCAGCGGCGACGCCGGGTCGTACAGGCCGATCGCCAGAAAACGGTCACGGCGGTCGTAGATGACGGCCAGTTCGCCCGCTTCGCCGGGGCGGTTCTGCTCGCGGACGCTCGATTCGTACACCCAAGGGTGACCGGCCCGGATATGCGACTCGGCGGCGTTCGTGACGCGCAGGCGCAGGCGGGACGAACCGGGGGCGGGCTGGGCGGGCAAATTCACAAGAAAACAGCATACCGCAGTTGTGCAGCGCCGCGCCCGGGAAAAGTCACGTTGGTCTGGGCAGCAGGGCGTGCAGCGCAGTTGATGCAGCGCAGGCCGCAAGCCATCTTTCCTCAGGCCATGACCGCTTTCCACGCACCGCGTACACTGTGACCATGACCGTTTCTTCTGCCGATGTGCTGAGCCAGGTGCAGCACAAGTCCGCGGTGGCCCTGGAGTTGCAGGGCATCACGAAGCGTTTTCCGCTGGTGCTGGCGAACGACAACATCAGCCTGAGCGTGAACTGGGGCAGTGTGCACGCGCTGTGCGGTGAAAACGGGGCCGGCAAAAGCACCCTGATGAAAATTGTCTATGGGGCGCAGCCGCCGACCAGCGGGCGGATCATCGTGGACGGCGAGAGCGTGGTGTTCAGCAGCCCGGCCGAGGCCATCGCGCGCGGCATCGGCATGGTGTTTCAGCACTTTCAACTGGTCGACACGCTGACTGTGACGGAAAATGTGATCCTGGGCGCCGAGCCGACCCAGGGCACCAGCATCAACTATGGCGCGGCGCGGCGGCGCGTGGCCGAATTGGTGAAACAGTTCAACTTCGACCTCGACCCGGACGCGCTGGTGGGCGACCTGCCGGTGGGCCGCCAGCAGAAGGTGGAAATCCTGAAGACGCTGTACCGCGGGGCACGCATTCTGATTCTGGACGAACCGACGGCGGTGCTGACGCCCAGCGAAACCGACGAACTGTTCGAGTTTCTCAAGGGACAGTATGCCGCGAGCGGCAATGCCGTGATCTTCATTTCTCACAAGTTGCACGAGGTGCTGCACATCTCGGACACCATCTCGGTGATCCGCGACGGCCGCATGATCGGCACCATTCCGGCGGCGGGCGCCACCACCGAGACGCTGGCGAAGATGATGGTGGGCCGCGACGTGAGCCTGAAGGTGGACAAGACCCCGGCCCACCCCACCGAGGTGGCGCTGGACGTGCAGAACCTGGTGGTGAAGGGCGAACACAAGAACGCGGTGGACGGCGTGAGTTTCCAGGTGCGCGCCGGCGAGATCGTGGGGATTGCCGGGGTCGAGGGCAACGGGCAGAGCGAACTGGTCGAGGCCATCACCGGCCTGAAAACCTACCAGGCGGGCCAGATCACCTACCTGGGCCGCCCGGCGCACGGGGTGCGGGGCGTGGAGGCGGCGGGCGTGTCGCACATTCCCGAAGACCGCAACGAGCGCGGCCTGGTGCTGGACATGAGCACTGCCGAGAACTACATCCTGGGCGAACACGATGACGCGCCTTATGCCGGCCGTTTCGGCTTCCTGAACCTCGACCTGATCGAGAAGACGGCCCGTGAGCTGTCCGAGGAGTACGACGTGAGGCCGCGCAGCACCTCGCTGCCGGCCGGCAACTACTCCGGCGGCAACGCACAGAAACTGATCGTGGCCCGTGAAATGCACCGCCGGCCCAGGATTCTGGTCGCCAGCCAGCCCACGCGCGGGGTGGACATCGGGGCCATCGAGTTTATTCACGGCAGCATCGTGAAAGCGCGCGACGAGGGCCTGGCGGTGCTGCTGATCAGCGCCGACCTGGGCGAGGTGATGAACCTCTCGGACCGCATTCTGGTGATGTACGAGGGCCGCATTGCCGGCGAGGTGGAAGCCGCGCAGGCCACCGAAACGCAGCTGGGCCTGATGATGACCGGCAGCGCTGCGCCCGCCTGAACCCCACACCCGACGCGGGTGTCTGGCTCCCCTGCCCGCGCCCAGATGGCAGGGCGCGGCTGTCGGACGGATGGTGCGAATTTCGTCTGTTCCGTCAACAAACCAGAACCTCACCGGTGGGTGAATTCCACGCCCGGAACCCGCCCCGCTCCCACTCGCTGTGCTCGGATTGAATCCCTTCGCCAGCGATTCAATTAGAGTCGATATGACATGAGTGTCCGGTCAACCGACGTTCACCCTTCTCAGTTTGCCGTGTCCGACTGTGTGTCATGCACACGTGCCGCAGGTGGTGTCCCAACGCGCATTTTGCAGGCTGTGTCAAACTAGGAGAAGCATGCGACATTCCTTAACTCTTGCGGTGACCCTGGCCCTCGCGGCCCCCGCCTACGCCCAGACGGCCCCGGCCACCACGCCGGCCCCGGTCGGAACCGCCAGCGCCGGAACCGTGCAGGACATCAGCATCGTGGGTTCCACCGACCTGCTCAGCGACCTGATCAAGTCCACCATCACCGTGCAACAGGGCACGCCGCTCTCCAGCGTGAACCTGCGCCAGGTCGAACAGGACGTGCTGGGCACCGGCTACTTCAAGTCCGCGATTGCCGAGCTGCGCACCGTGCAGGGGCGCGACACGCTGGTCATCACGGTGCAGACCAACCCGACCATCAGCGCGGTGGACGCCAGCGGGCTCAACTACCTGCCCGCCGACGCCTTCAAGAAAAGCATCAGCGACCTGCTGAACATCGCCCCCGGCGCGACCCTGAACACCCAGCGCATCGACCAGGCCAAAACGGCCCTGGCGCAAAACTACCAGCAGCAGGGCTTTCCGTTCGTGCCCAGCATCAGCAGCACCCTGAAGACCAACGCCGACGGCACGGTCACGGTGGCCTTCGTGGTCGACGAGACCGCACCCATCTCGCGGGTCGAAGTGAGCGGCGCGACGCTGCTGCCGCAGGCGACCATCACCAGCATCTTCAAACCGCTGTACGACAGCAAGAAATTCACCACCCAGGCCTTCTTTGCGGCCTCCGACGCCCTTCAGAAGGCCTACACCGACGCCGGGTACATCCAGGCCGGCATTGCGCCGGGCGGTGTGACGCTCGACAAGGGCGTCCTGAAAATCCAGGTGACCGAGGGTGTGGTGGCCGACATCGACACCTCGGCACTGGGAGAAGTGAAAAGCGCCCTGCAAACGCGCGTGGGCACCCCGGTGCGCCTGGCCACCCTGCAGGCCGACGTGCGCGCGCTGGCCAACGAGACCGGCCAACCGGTGGGGTTCGCGCTGCAACCCGACCAGAGCAACCCTGGCCGCCTGACCGTGTTCTTCGGCGCGGCGGAAGTGGAAAGCGGCCCCATCAAGACCATTCAGTTCGCCGGCAACACCCAGGTGCCCACCGCCACGCTGGCCGCCGCCCTCAAGACGAAAGTCGGGGACGTGTACTCGCCGCAACTGGCGCAGGACGACTTCGTGGCGCTGCGCGAGGCCTACCGCAAGGCCGGGTACGAGATCAGCACCCGCGACGCCGTGAGCTTCAAGGAAGGCGTGCTGACCTTCAACATCCGCGAAGTGCGCGTGGCCGGCTACGAACTGGCCTGGCAGGGCAACCACAAGACCAAAGACCATGTGATTCTGCGCGAACTTCCGGCCCCGGGTCGGCTCTTTAACCTGAACGAGATTCAGGAGGCGCTGGGCCGCGTGAGCCGCCTGGGCTTCGTGACCATCAGCAACACCTCGGCCAAGTCCAACGACGCGCAGAACCCCGAGAACATCACCTACGTCATTCAACTGGCCGACACTGGCAGCCGCTCGCCCAACCTGATGCTGGGCTACGACACCGTCAGCGGCTGGAACGGCAGCGCCGGCTACGAGGAAACGAACTTCCTGGGTCTGGGCCAGCGCCTGGGCCTGAACGTGACCGCGGGGCTGAACCAGGCCGGGCAGAACTTCTCCGGGGGCCTGAACTACACCATTCCGTGGCTGGACCTGAATTTCGGGGACTTCAAACGCCGGCGCACGTCCGCCAGCTTCAACCTGTACAGCACCGTGGGCGGCAACCAGACGCTGTACGACAACGTCACCGACTTGGCGGGCAAGGTCACCAAGGAAGACACCGGGCGCGACTACACCGTGCGCACCACCGGCCTGAGTGTGAACCTGGGCCGCAACATCACCCCCAACCTGAGTGCCAGCGTGGGGGCCCAGATCAACTACAAGACCTACTATCTGGAAACCATCCAGTCCGGTGAGACCACCACCACCAGCAACGAGAAGGCCGCGACCCTGCTGCCCAAAGAGAACCTGACCACCCGCCTGGAAAGCAGCCTGGCCTACGACAGCACCGACAACCAGGAGTTCCCCGGCGCCGGCTGGCGCGGCAATGCCCTGGCCGCCTACAACTTCGGGCGCAGCGGCAGCACCCCGCTGGGCTGGACGGACGCGGAACTCGGCGCGAGCAAGTACTTCGGGTTCGGCGCGAAGCGCAAGCAGGAGTACGGCAGCGACACCTACAAGAACGTATTCGCCGCCCGCCTGAACTACGGCACCAGTGTCGGCTCCATGCCCGAAGGCACCGGGTACTACATCGGGGGCGTGAACCCCGCCGCCCCGCGCGAACTGCGCGGCCTGAACGACGGGCAACTGTTCGGCACGAGTTACGTCACCAGCGCCGTCGAGTACCGCCACGACTTCGGCCTGAACGCCGGGTTCGCGCAGGGCCTGTACGGCATTCTGTGGGCCGATGCCGGCGGCGTGTGGAAGCCCGGCGGCAACTTCGAGGGCGCTTACGGCCTCGGGGCCGGCGTGCAGCTCAACCTGGGCATCGGCGGGACGCGCCTGCCCACCCTGCGCTTCGATTACGGCTGGAGCCCCCAGCGGGTCGACGGCAACGGCAACCAGCAGGGCGCACGGTTCATGTTCAAGATCGGCAACTTCTGGTAAAGCGTGTTATTTCCATATCGGGCGTTGAAGGCGACTTCAGCGCCCTTTTACGTGCAGCGTTCTATAGGCGGCCGCGTGAGCTTGCCGGGTCAACCGTATACCGGGCGTCCTGAGCATCCGGGACGCTGGTTGCTCCTGTTCGCTCTGCTTGCAACTTTGCAAGTCCGCCCGGCCCCGCCCAGTGACTTCGTAAGTGATGGGCCGGCATTCTGATCACTTCAACTTCAAGTCCTGCTCGTCCGGACTGACCTGACCGAATTTATCGCGCAGGAAGCGGCCGTTGGTCAGCAGCTCCTGTCCACCGGCATGCGTGCTGAATTCCACCAGCTTCTGCGCGGCGCTGAGCAGCAGTTCCAGCTGTTCGCACAGCAGGTCACGCCCGGTTCTGTGGCCCTCGATGGGCAGGGTGTCGGCGCGCGTGGGCGGCAGTTTCAGGTAAGCCTGCACGGCGGCGGGCGCGTACTCCTCGCGGATCGCGCGGGCTTCGTAGGCCGCCTGCGTACCGGTCTGGCCCTGCGCCGCCAGGGCTTTTTGCGCCTCGATGGTGCGCAGGTCGATGGCGACCAGCAGCGCCCGCGCCTGCGCCGGAAGGCGCTGATCCTGATGAAGCGCGTTCAGGCCCGTGTTGGGGCCCGAGCTGGCCGCGTACTGGGTAGCCTCCGGCGGTCTGGCTGACGGTGTCGGCACCGGAAGGCCTTCCGGAAGCTGGACAGGTTGAACGGGCGTGCCGGTGGTGCCCTGGGGAAGCTGGGCGGGCCTCTCGGGGCGTTCCGTGACCGTTTTGCCACGCACCTGGCCCCTTTGGCCGAGGGCCGAGAACGCCGTGAGTGCCAGGACGACCACCAGCGGGAACTTCAGCCAGCCGGCCCCCAGCCACATGAACGCTGCAGCGCTGAGCAGCGCCACCCCCAGCAGCGGCAGAGGCATGTGTCCACGGCGCGCGCCGCCCAGCCGGCTGAACAGGAAGGCCAGCAATAGACCCGCCGCCGGGTGAACCACCCAGTCCGCGCCCAGCAGGCAGCTCACCACCACCAGACCAGAGGCCAGAGCGAGCCCCCTGAAGTCCCTGCCACGCCCCGAGAACACCGTGGACGCGAAGTGCGCCGTGGTCAGCGCGCCCAGCAGTCCAGCCGCCCACCCCAGGTCAGGCATGGGCAGCAACCGGTTCACTTGAAACGCTGTTCACTGGCATTCCCCCATGGTAAACGCCTTTCGTGAAGTCATAAGCATTCCGGCCCTCAGTTATGCAATCACTGGGCAACCCGACTGGAACGAGATGGAACAACAAGGGTCTCGGAAGTGCAGTGCTTCCTGCGCAACAACGCCGCAGGGAGCACAAAACAAACGGGATGCTGATCAGGAGCCCGTTAAGAAGCGAATCACCTCGCGGCGCAGGCGCTGACTGGTGTAATGGCCCACGTTCGGCAGCACCTGTTCCTGAAACAGGTGGGGAAGGCCCGCGGCCCCATAGGCGCGTTTGAACGCCTGCGCGGTAGGAGCGTGGTGCTCGGTGGTCGGAAACACCGCGTCCTGCGCCCCGCTGATCAGCAGCAGCGGTCGTGGGGGGAAGGACGCGGCGTGCTCGACGGGCCGGTAGCTGTCCAGAAAGTCGCGCAGGGCCGGGCGCGCGACCAGCGGTTCCCTCCACACGCCGGACGTGATGGCCGCCGCCACCTTCTGCACGCGCCCTTCGGTGCGGGGCAGGGTCAGGGCCACGTACCCGCCCATGCTGGAACCGATTACCCACACCGGCAGCGCGCCGAACTCTGCGGCGACGGCGTCCAGCAGCGCGGGCGTCTGCGCCACGGTGCGCGAGACGCTTTCCCACACGTACTCGCGGGCATTGAGGCCGGCGGGCGTGTCCTCCTGCCGCTCACCATGCAGGGCCGCGTCCGGCAGCACCACCAGCACGTCCTGCGCGGTCAGGGCCGAGTACACGCCCAGTTTTCCTTCCTTGCTGGCCCAGGCCCCGTGAAACACCACGCACACCGCCCGCAGTGGCCGGTCGGTCAGGGGACGCTCCAGCAGGCAGGGCACGCCCGCCCAGACGCGCCGCTCCACCCGGCACGGCACGCCCGCCAGTTCCGACGCAGCGGGCGGATCAGGCAAGGGTTCAGGCACAGCAGTCCTCCAGCCGGTACGGGGCGCGGGCCGGTTCCAGCACCCACACGTCCGGATTTTTCAGGGCAGCCCAGCCGCCAAAATCGAGGCCGAGCAGGAGGGCCAGCAGGTTGCCGTGCGTGACCAGCACGGTCAGCCCTGCCGGGTCACGCGCCGCGTTCAGGGCGTTCAGTGCGCGGGTGCTGGCCTCCTGGCCCGACTCGCCCCCCGGAAACGCCAGCGCCGGAGCGTCGAAGCTCTGTCTCAGGGCCGTCTGCCACGACGGTAAATGGCCGCCGCTCAACCTTCGTTCAGTCAGGCGTTCATCCATCTGTACCGGCAGATCCAGCCGGGCGGCCAGCGGCCGAATGGTCTGCACCGCCCGGAGCCAGGGGCTGCTGACGATGCGGGTAATGTCGACCTCCCCAAGTTGTTCGGCCAGTTGCGTGGCTTGCCGTTCGCCTTCGGGGGTCAGCGGCGCGTCCGGTTCCTGCCCACCCGCCCGCGCATGACGAATCAGAATCACGGTTCCAGCCGGGAATTTCACACCAGGCCCCCCAGACGGCGCATCTCCGCTTGCAGCGCGCTCACGTCCACCGCCCGGACAGCTCCAGCATGGTTTTTCGCGGCCCACGCCGCCGCGATCCCGGCGGCCTCGCCCATGGTGTGGCAGTTCTGCTGCACGCGAATGCTGGACTGCGCCTCGAAGGTGCTGCTGGCCGCCCGGCCCGGCACCAGCAGGTTCCCCACGCCCTGCGGCACCAGACAGCGGAAGGGGATCTCGTGGTAGGCGTCCCTGGCGAAATACGCGGCCTCACCGTCGCGCTCGTGCAGCAGCTTCGCGCCGCCCTTCACGCTGTGAATGTCGACCGGGTAGTGGTTGCGGCAGATGCTGTCCGGGAACTTGCGGCAATCCAGGATGTCCTCCACGCTCAAGGTGTACTCCCCGACGATGCGGCGCGTCTCACGAACCCCGACCATGGGGGCCACCACGCCGACGAACGCCGCCTCACAGCCCGGCAGGAACTGGCGGCAGAAGGCGGTCAGGCGCTCGATGGCGGCCCGTCCGTCGGTCTGCGCCGCCGAAAGCTGCCACGGGTCTGCGCCGTCGTTCAGGTCTGCGCGAATACGCGGGCAGTTGAACGACAACTCGCCCGGACGGCCCGGCACGCTGAAGGCCTGGAAGTAATCGCCGTCGCGCTCCAGCAGCACGCCGCCCTGCACCGCCTGCCGGAAGAGGGGTTCCAGGGTGGACTTGCGCCCCCACACCATCCAGAAGTGAAGGAACTCCGGCGATTCCTGCCCCTGCCCGTTCTCGCACAGGAAAGCCATCAACCGCGCCGTGTCCACGCCTGCCAGCGTGAAGCGCAGACTCATGGCCTGGTGCAGCCCGTCCTCGTCCCCCGCGTGAAACGGCACGCCCGCCCCCGCCGCCACGTCCGCGTCCCCGGTGGCGTCGATAAAGACGGCGGCGCGAAGGGCTTGCAGGCCGCCCTTGTTGTGAATGACGAGAGCGGAGATTCGGCTTGTGGCTAGTGGCGCGTGGCGTGTGGAGAGGGCGTGGAGCGTGAATCGTGAATCGTGGGAAAAGACGGATGTGGCGTTCAATTCCTCGATCATCTTTTGGCCTGCTGCCTGCGGCCTTCCGCTTTCTGTCAGCAGCGGTTTCACGACCTGCGTGTGGTACAGCACTTCCCCGCCGGCTTCGAGCAGCATCTGTTCCAGCACGAACTTCAGGCCCTCGGGGTTGAACCAGTTGTCGTTGCCGCCCCCGTCGGTGGCCCCGTCTCCCCGGCCATGCAGGCGGCGCTTGAGTTCGTCGGTCAGGCCCCGGTTCAGGTTCTGCCCGTCACTCACGTTGCGCATCAGGGGCGTCACCCAGGCGTTGGTGCCGGTACCGCCCAGGCTGCCCTGCGCCTCGACCACCAGCACGCTGGCCCCGGCGCGGGCCGCCGCAATTCCGGCCATAGCGCCTGCGGTGCCGCCCCCGGCCACGATCACGTCCCAGGTTCGCTGGGAAGTGGTGTATGAAAGGGTCATTCTGGTTGCACCACACCGATCTCCTGCCCATTCAGGCGCACAGTAATGGCCTGACTGATACGGTAACGATCACTGTAAAACGTGCCCGGCGGAAGGATCAGGCTGACTTTTTGTATGCTTCCGGCTTCCGTTGTGCAGGCTTCAGGTGGTGGAGTGGTCAGAAGATCGATATTCACAGTATTTCCTTCACGTTTCACGTTCAGGTTTTGGAAGGGATCGCAGGAATGGTAATTCGTTTCCCAGGTGATCAGGCGTGCGCCGGGCTGGTCAGGAACTTCCTGCATGCTGGCCCGAACTGCCGTCATGTGCCGGGGCTCCTCCACCTTCGCTTGCTCAGGCGCTGGGTCTTTTTTCGTCTGGCAGGCCGTGAGAAGGAACAGGCCGAGCAGAAGAACCCGATTCACTTGACCTCGACCTTGCCCCAGCTTTTGCCGTTCACCACAACTTCGAAGGGGTTGGTGCGGCCCACCGCGCCGGAGTCCACGTAAGTCAGGGTTTGCTCGGCGTAAACAGCGGGGCAGGCGACTTGCAGGCCGTTATTCGTGGCACTGGCCTCCAGGGAAAGGATGCTGGCAGTACGCTTGACAAGCAGAAGACGCTGGTCTTTGTCGTTGCAGCCCAGGCTGTACTTCACGGTTACGCTCAGGTCTGCGCCGGGCGCGAGGAGAGCAGGGATGTCCACGGCGACCACGTTCAGCGGCACGGTGCGCGAGACCGGCACGACACCGCAGGCGGTCAGACCGGCAAGAATGCCCAGCAAAACGAGTCTTTTCATGCTTGTACGCCTCCTTCAAGGCTCCCGAAGATCAGTCGAGGATTTATCCCCATTGTAGACGTCAGCGGGAATGCCGCCTGGCGAAGGAAAGCGGGAAAACCGCCGCAGTCCTCGCGGGGCGGTTTCGTTCTTCCCGAGCTTAGCCCTTCACGGCGCCTTCCAGGCCCTTCATGAAGTATTTTTGCCCGAACGCGAACACGATCAGAATGGGAAGAATGGCGATCACAGCCCCAGCCATGACCGCGCGGCTGTTGGTGCTGAACGTGCCGGACAGTTCCAGCAGGCCCGCCGAGAGGGGCATCAGGTTCTTGTCGGGCAGCATGGTTCTGGCCCACAGGAAGCTGTTCCAGTACGCCACGAACTCCAGGATGCTGAAGGCGGCGATGGTGGGCAGGGCCAGCGGGAGCATGATGCTGCGCCAGATTTTCAGTTCGCTGGCCCCATCGATGCGGGCGGCCTCGATCAGTTCGATGGGCACGCTCAGGTACGCCTGCCGGATCAGGAACAGGCCCACAATGGACGCTGCGCCGGGCAGCACCACCGCGAAGTACTGCTTCACCATGTCCAGAATCGGGTTCGTCTGCGACAGCAACCCCAGCTTGATGGTGCTGATGTAATTCACGATCAGGCCCGACTCGTTGGGCAACACCATCAGCGCCAGGATGGCGTAGAAGATCAGGTCACGGCCCGGAAAACGCATCTTGGCGAGCGGGTAGGCGGCCAGGGTGGCCAGCGTGACCGACAGCGTAATCCCGAGGGTGCAGATGATGACGCTGTTCAGGATCAGCCGCCAGAACGGGACGGTGGTGCCTTTCCAGACCTCCAGGTAATTTTTGAAACTGATGCCCCTGGGCAGGATTTTCGCCTCGTAGATGCTGCCGCCGGGTTCCAGGCTGGTAATGATCGTCCAGTAGAACGGGTACAGCATGATCAGCGCGATGACGGTCAGCACCAGGTACGCGAGGAAGTTGCTGAGGCGCTGGCGCTGCTGGCGTTTCGCCTTGAGTTCAGCGGCGGTGCGGGCGAATTCGTCGGTCATGACGGCGCGGTTGGGGTCAGGCATCGGCTTTGCCTCCGCGCGTCAGTTTGAAGTTCAGGATGCCGAAGATGATGCTGATGAACGCGATGATGATGCCTCCCGCCGCCGCCAGGCCGTACTTGAAGTCGTAGAAGGCCCGCGAGTAGGTGTAGAACAGCGCCGAGTACGTGCTTCCGGCGGGGCCGCCCCCGGTCATCACGTAAATTTCCTCGAAGACCTTGATGGCGCTGATGGTCGAGAGCAGGCTGCACACCAGAATGGTGGGGCGCAGGCTGGGCAGGGTGATGTTCCAGAAGACCTGGGTGCGGGTGGCCCCGTCGATGACGGCCGCTTCCTCCAGTTCGGTGCTGATGCTCTGCAAGCCTGCCAGGTACAGCACCATGTAGTAGCCGATGCCTTTCCAGAGGGTCACGAACATGACCGCCAGCAGCGCCGTGGCGGGGTTGTTCAGCAGGCCGCGGTCTTCTTTCATCAGGCCCAGGGCCATCAGAACCGTGTTGACCGGGCCGCTCTGCTGGTACAGCCACGACCACATCAGCCCCACCACCGCGAAACTGGTGACCACCGGCACGTAGTAGGCGGTGCGAAAAAACCCGATGCCCCGCAGCGGGCGGTTGACCAGCAGAGCCACCAGAATGCTGATGACCTGAATGACCGGCACCACCAGGATGTACTTCAGGCTGTTTTTCAGGCCGGACCAGAACTGCTCGTCGCGGAACAGTTCGCGGAAGTTTTCCAGCCCCACCCACTCGGGCGGGTTGATGATGTTGTACTTCGTGAACGCCAGAAAAGTTCCGAAGATGACAGGCCAGGTGTGGAAAATCAGCAACAGCAGCAGGAACGGCAGCATGAAGGCGTAGGCGATCACGGTGTTTCTCGCGGTGACTTTCGCGCCGCTGGCCCCCTGCTGGTGCTGTGCACGGCGTGAAACGCGCCGGGGAGTGGAGGTCATTCGGGAAGTGTAGCGAACCCTGACGGCCCAGGCATGAAAAACCCCCCCGGGAAGGGAGAGGACAGACTCAAACCTGGAGCTACGATCTGTCGAGGTCGTTTTTTACGTCCTGCGCAGTGTCCTTCGCCGTCTGCGAGACCTTGTCAGCCGCGTCGCTGGCCGTATCCTTCATGCGCCCGGCCGCGTCCGAGGCGTCACGGCCCATCTTCTGGGCGGCGTCTTGCATGTCCTGCCCGGCCTTGCTGGCCCCCTCCTGCGCCCTGTCGGCCATCCGGCTCGCCTCGGCTTTCAGGCGTTCCGCTTCGGCTTTCGCCCGGTCGGCGTACTCGCTCGCCCTGCTTTTCGCCTCCGTCAGGGCGCTGTTCATCTGGGCATCCACGTCTTTCATATGGCCCTGGTAGCTCGTCTTGTGCCCCTCGGCGCGGGCGCGGGCCGCCGCCGCGTCGGCGCGGTCTCTGGCATTTTCCTCCGGGTCGTTCCCGATGTTGGCGGCCACGTCGTGTATCACCGCCTTCGTGCGGTCGACCAGTTCGTCCGCGCCGGCTTTCGCCACGTCCAGCACCGATTCCAGCAGGCCCCTGTCCTTTTTACTGTCCGTCATGGGGTCAGCATGCGCCCCAGACCGGCTCGAACAATGAAAAGAGGCTCAGGTCACGTTTAGAAGAAGGTGGGGGCTATGGGGTTCGGGAGCGTGAAGCGCGGGAGAAAAGGTCAGTGAGGCGGTGGCCAGGAACATGAAACCTCTGATTCAGGGTTCCTGCTCAGCCTGGCCCAGCGGGAAGGAGTAGCTGGCCGCTGCGCCGAAGCCGGTTTCTCCAGCCTGGTTCAGGCCGCCGCGCAGGTCGAGTTTCAGGGTACCGGGGCCGACGGGTTTCGTGATCTCCACGCCGGCCCGCAGGGGGTTGGTGTTCCAGCGCCAGGGTTCATAGGCGGCGTAGGTGCGCAGGCGGCTGTTCTCGCCCAGCACGTCCGCGAAGGACACGCTGGCGACCAGGCCCAGCCCGGAGTGGCCGCCGCGTTCTGGCCCCACCTGCGCGTCGAGCGCAAAAGCCCGGCCGTCAGCCGTGGTGTAGGTGAATCCGGCGGTGGCGCCCAGCACGTCCGTACCTGCGCGTGCCCCCAGGCGGTAAGACAGCGTTCCGGTGGTTTCCGTTTCCAGCGGGGCGTCCGGGTCGTCGCCTTCCGCGCGGGGCAGGGTGCGGGTCAGGTCACGCCGCTGCTCCACGCCGCCGTAAACGTTCCACGGGCCGCCCAGTTCGGTGCCCAGCAGCGCCACCAGGTTGCGGTTCACGCGGTAGCGCACGCCCAGATCGGCGTTCCAACCGTTCCCCCGGAGATCGGTGGGGGCCAGCGTCCAGCCGGCCAGTGGGTCAAACGTGGCCGCGGACGCAGTGAAGTAAGTGCCCGACAGGCTCAGTGCCACCGGGCCTAACGCGCCTGATGTGGCGGAGGCCACGCGGAAACCGCCAGCCCAGGCCACCTGAGCCTGCACACTCGTGTTTAGCGCGCCCAGCGGCGGCAGGCTCAGACCACGGGCGTAGGACACGTCCACCCCCCGCGTGGACACCCCCGCCGCCACCGTGCCGCCCAGTGCCGGCCAGTCGGACACGCCCACCCGCGCCGTCAGCGGGTACGTCACGCCGAAATCCACGTTGGTCGCGCCGCCGACCCCGGAGGCGCCCAGGGAAAAGCAAAGTATGGTGAGCAAAGTCCTGTGCATGCCCTCAGGGTAGCCCGCTAGGGTATGAATATGCGCCCCCCCCTTGCCGTCACCCGTCTGGTTCTACTGCCCCTGGCGGCCCTCGTGTCCTGCGCTCCCTTGCAGCAGGCGGTGAAAGTCCCCACCATGAAAGTCGAGGGGATTCGCCTGAACCGCCTGACCCTGCCGAGTGGTGGGCGCCCCGCCACGGCGAACGTGACCCTGAAACTGCGCGTGAACAATCCCAACGCCGTTCCCGTGCGGCTGGCGAACATCTTTGCATCCGTCATCATCGACGGCGAGAAGGTCGGTGACGTGAATCTGCCCAACGTCAACCTGCCCGCCAGCGGCGAAGCCCTGCAAGACGCCAACCTCGACATCCCCGTCACTTTGCCCACCGCCGGCGCCTTCCTGAAAGTGGCCCGTGGTCAGCAGGTCAGTTACCGTCTGGACGGCACTTTTACCGCCGACCTTGGGGGGTTGGGCCGCCCCACCTTCGGGCCGTTCACGCTCGCGCAGGGTGTGTGGAAGCAGGCCCCAATCGTGCCGTTTTGATGGAACATCAAGCGTGAAAGGACGTGATGTTGAGGGTGTTTTAGCCTTCCGCCTTCTGCCCTCCCCCATCTGCCTCTTGAGCATTCGGCCTCCGTGTCTGTAACACAGTCGGTTGTCAGGCGGGCGGTTTCCGCGCAATATGGCGGGGTATGCATGACGCGCTGATGGCGGCACTTCGCACTGTAAACGACCCCGAGTTGCACCGAGACCTGGTCTCGCTGGGCATGATCGAGGCGGCGGAACTCGGCGGCGGCGTGGCACGCGTGAAAGTGAACCTGACCACGCCTGCCTGCCCTCTCAAGGGCAAGATCGAGGGGGACGTGAGGGAGGCGCTGCTGAAAGTGCCGGGCGTGCAGGACGTGGTGGTGACGTTCGGGGCGATGGTGCGGGCGCCCAGCCAGCCCGCGCTGCCGGGGGTCAAGCACGTGGTGCTGGTGGGAAGCGGCAAGGGTGGTGTGGGGAAAAGCAGCGTGGCCGTGAACCTGGCGGCCAGCCTGGCGCGTGACGGCGCGAAGGTGGGCCTGCTCGACGCCGACGTGTACGGCCCCAGCGTGGCCCACATGATGGGCCAGGGGGCCGCCCGCATCACCGCGAACGAGGAGCGCAAGATGCTGCCCCTCGAGGCGCACGGCGTGAAGTTCCTGAGCATGGCAAACCTTTCCCCGGCCGGTCAGGCGCTGGTGTGGCGCGGGCCGATGCTGCACAGCGCCATACAGCAGTTTCTGAAGGACGCCGCGTGGGGACAACTCGATTACCTGATCGTGGACCTGCCGCCCGGCACCGGGGACGTGCAACTGTCGCTGACGCAGACGGTGCAGGTGACCGGCGCAGTGATCGTGACCACCCCGCAGGACGTGGCCCTGATCGATGCGGCGCGCGCCATCGACATGTTCAAGAAAGCCAGCGTGCCGGTGCTGGGCATCGTGGAGAATATGAGTTACTTCGTCGCGCCGGACACCGGCCACACCTATGACCTCTTCGGGCGCGGCGGCAGCCGCAAACTGGGCGAGCAGTTCCCGCTGCTGGGCGAAGTGCCCATCGACACCGACGTACGCCAGGACAGCGACCAGGGCACGCCGGTGGTGCTGGCCCACCCGGACAGGCCCGCCGCCGCCGTGCTGACCCAGGTGGCCCGCAACCTGGCCGGGCAGATCAGCATCCGCTCGCTGTCCTCGCTGCCGGATCAACTCACGGTCGTCTGAGCATGTCCCCCTCTTCCCTCACCGCGCCCTCCCCGTCCCTGGCGCCTGCGCCGGAACGCACGAAAAACAAGCTGCTGGAACTGATCAAACGCTGCGGCCCCCTGACCGCGCAGGACATCGCCTGCAAGCTGGAAATCAGCATTCCTGCCGCGCGACGCCACCTGCTCGACCTTCAGGAACACGCCCTGATCGAGTCGCGCACCGAGCGGCCCAGCGGACGCGGGCGGCCCCAGCACGTGTTCGCGCTGACCGAGCGGGGCGAGGCGGCCTTTCCGAAGACCTACGCGAACCTGTGCCTGGACGTACTGAAACAGGTGCAGACGATGTTCGGGGATGACGCCGTGCTGCGCGTGCTGGAAGCCCGCAACATGGAACACGTCAGGCAGTGGCGCGAACAGCTTCCGGCAGACCTGCCGCTGCCCGAACGGCTGGAGCGGCTGAGCACGCTGCTGACCCGGCTGGGTTTCGATGCCGTCATCGAAAGCGACGGAGAGGCGCTGTTCCTGGTGCAGCGCAACTGCCCGAACCTGACGGTGGCGCGCCAGCACCGCGAACTGTGCGCCGCGGAACTGCGCCTGTACCGCGACGTTCTGGGCACCGAGCTACGCCGCGAACTGACCATCGCGTGTGGGCAGGGAACGTGCCGTTACCGGATCGGGTAGTATCGGTCACCCCTTCACCCGCTCCCATGACCAGATCCGGATTTCTCCCCACCATTGCCGAGCCTCTGGCGCCGCTGCACAGCATCGTGGCCTGGCCGCCGGAGGTGCTGGACACCTGGATGAGACGCCAGCAGGAGCGTCTGAACGTCCGGGGCTTTGGCCTGCCCCACCTTAATCTCCGTGCGCCCTTTCAGACGCCGCTGCGCAGCAAGGAACTGGTGGCGGCCTTCCGCGCCGAACTGAAGGACGAAACACAGTTCGACGTTCAAATCAAAGGCTGGAAGCGCCTGCCCAGCGTGATTTTTCTGGAATGCCAGATGGACGATAAACTGCGCGACCTGCACCGGCGCCTGCTGAGCATCGGGCCGTCCAGCCACGCCCCCTACGACGGCGCGGAGTACCGCCCGCACCTCACCCTGGGCCTGGGCATCCTGCCGTGGGCCGCCGATGACCTCTGGAACGAAGTGCAGCACCTGACGCCTCCCTTGACCTCATTTACCGTAACGGCTTTAAGCTTGACCAGGGAAGTCGGCGGGGAAGTGCAGGAACTGCATACTTTTCCGCTGGAAGACTTTCCCCCTGAAGAGGGGTAGACAAAGCCCACCTTCGTGCGGTCGACGCTCCGGCTCAGGCGTGCGCGGGGACTTTCAGCAGGCCGGACAGGGCCCCGGCGAACTGCTCGTACCCGGCGAAATCCAGCTGCTGCTCGTTGTCGGACAGGGCCGTGACGGGGTTGGGATGAACTTCCACGTGAATGCCGTCTGCGCCGACGGCCAGCGCGGCTTTGGCGAGGGGAATGAGCAGGTCGCGGCGGCCAGCGGCGTGCGTCACGTCCACGATGACCGGCAGGTGCGTCATCTGCTTGGCGAGGGCCACGGCAGACAGGTCGAGGGTGTTGCGCGTCCACTTCTCGTAGGTGCGAATACCGCGCTCGCACAGGATCACCTCGCTGTTCCCTTCGGACAGGATGTACTCGGCGGCGTACAGCCACTCCTCGATGGTGGCGGCGAACCCACGCTTGAGCAGCACCGGCATCTGCGTGCGCCCCACCTCGCGCAGCAGGGCGAAGTTGTGCATGTTGCGCGCCCCAATCTGAAGAATATCCGCGTACTCGGCGACCACTGGCACGTCGCGGGTGTCCATGACTTCGGTGACGAACAGCATGCCGTGCTCCTTCGCCACATGGTTCCCCAGAATCAGACCGTCCACGCCCATGCCCTGAAACCCGTAAGGGCTGGTGCGGGGTTTGTACGCACCTCCACGCAGGATTTTCACGCCGCGCGCAGCGAGGAAGGCCGCCGTGCTTTCCATCTGCTCTTCGGATTCGATGCTGCAAGGCCCGGCGATGATAATCGGCGCTTCGTTCCCGCCAATCTTCACCCCGTCGATGTCCAGCACGGTGTCCTCCTGCTTGACCTGCCGCGACACCAGCAACTGCTTCTTGTCGTTCTGTTCCTCCAGCGCCAGGCTCGCCTTGAAAATCTCCTTGAAAATGCCTTTGACCGTCGCTGCACTGAACGGCCCCGGATTGAGCGCCTCCAGTTCCTTGAGTTGCTTTTCTTCGCGCGCCGGGTCGTAGTGGTTCGGGCGCCCCTCGGACGTTTTCGCATGCCCGATCTGCGCTGCCAGTTCCGCCCGGCGGCTGATCAACGTCAGCAGCTCGCGGTTAATCCCGTCAATCTCGGCGCGAAGGTCTTCAATGGTGCGTTTCGAGTCCGTCATACCCGCCAGTGTAGGAAGAAAGGCGGTGCATAGGGCGCATACCACTAGTCAGGACGTATAGGGCATTTGACAAAAGAACGCCGTGATTTTGTCCGAGCAGCGCGAGGGAACTCAGATGAGCAGGACGGACGGGCACAGCTCCGTAGGAGAGAATGAAGTGGGTTTTGCCCTCTTCTACCCTTCCGCCTCCGCACTGTTCACCATGTGAACCGCCACGCGATTGAGCGCCGCGTACAGTTCACGGGCGTCCTCGTCCCCGATTTCCGGCGTCTCGCGCAGCGCCTCCCGCATGCAGGCCAGCCAGGCCCGGGCGCGGGCAGGCGTGATCTGAAACGGCAAATGGCGCGCCCGCAAACGTGGGTGTCCGTATTGCTGGTGATACAGCGGCGGCCCACCCAGAAACCCCGTCAAAAATGCCTCCTGCTTCTGTGCCGTCAGCGTCAGATCCGCCGGAAAAATGGGAATCAGCTCGGGATGCCGCGCCACGCGGGCGTAAAAACGGCCGATCAGGAGGTGAAGATTCTCCGCTCCGATGCGGTCGTAAAGCGTGCCTGCGGGATCAAGCGGGATGGGCGCCGTCATGGCTGCTCAACGTTCCGACGGCCCTTCACAGGCCGAAGCGGGCGTAGATGTCGTCCACATGGCGCAGATACCACGCCAGGTCGAAGGCGGCGTCGAGTTCCTCGTCATTGAGGGGATTTTCCGGATCCGCCTTGAGGAGATCGCGCAGGCCTTCGCCGCTTTCCCAGGACTTCAGGGCATTTCGCTGCACCAGCGTATAGGCGTCCTCGCGGGTCAGCCCTTTCTCGTCGATAAGGGCGTGCAGGACGCGCTGGCTGAAGACCAGACCACCCAGGTCGTTCAGGTTTTTCAGCATGCGCTCCGGGAACACCACCAGGTCTTTCAGGACGCCGGTCAGGCGGCGGGTGGCGTAACTGGCGCCGGCAGTGGCGTCGGGCAGGATCACCCGTTCGTTGCTGCTGTGGCTGATGTCCCGTTCGTGCCACAGCGCCACATTCTCCAGACCGGTGATCAGGAAGCCGCGCAGCAGGCGGGCAAAGCCGGTGACGTTCTCGGTCAGGATGGGGTTTTTCTTGTGGGGCATCGAGGAACTGCCGGTCTGGCCTTTGCCGAAGGGCTCCATCGCCTCGCGCACTTCGCTGCGTTGCAGGTGGCGGACTTCCACGGCAATTTTCTCCAGCGTGGCCCCCAGGGACGCCAGGGCGTACAGCACTTCGGCGTGCCGGTCACGCGAGAGGGTCTGGTTGGTCACGGGTGCGGCCTGCCAGCCCCAGGCGGCGGCCACTTCTTCCTCGATTTTCGGGCTGACGTGCGCGTACGTGCCCACCGAGCCGCTCAGCATAACCACCTGCACGCGCCTGCGGGCGGCCGCCAGGCGTTCCAGGTCGCGGTTGAGGGCCTCCATCCAGTTCAGGAACTTCAGGCCAAAGGTCATGGGTTCGGCGTGAATACCGTGCGTGCGGCCCACCGTGGGCGTGTGCTTGAAGGTCACAGCCTGGGTGCGGCACACGTCGCGCAGCGCGGTGACGTCTGCCTGGATCAGGCCCAGTGCCTCGTCCAGCAGCAGGTTCTGCGCGGTATCCACCACGTCGGTGCTGGTCAGGCCGTGGTGAATGAAGCGGGCTTCCTCGCCGTACCGGTCGGTGAGGGCGCGGGTAAAGGCCACGATGTCATGGCGCGTGACCGCCTCAATCTCGGCCACCTTCACGGCGAAAGCGTCGTCCAACGGGTCGCTTTCACTTTTCCCGGTCAGCACCTCGAAGGCCGCCTGCGGCACCTCGCCGTGCTGGGCCTGCGCCCGCATGGCGGCCAGTTCCACCTTCAGCCACGCGCGGTACTTGCTGGCTTCACTCCACAGGGACTTCATTTCGGGCGTCAGGTAGCGGTCGATCACGCTCCAGAGGCTAACAGAGAAGGAGGCGCACCGGGGTAAAACTCAGGGGGTGACGCGGCCATGAAGTCAGGGAGCCGAGTACTGCTTCTCTCGGCTCCCTGACTGTGTGACGTTTATGGGGTGCTGGTGGCGCTCGGCGCGCTGAAGTCCTTGAGGGTCACCGTCACGTCGCGGGTCTGGCCGCCGCGTTTCACGGTCAGTTTCACCTGGTCGCCGAACTGCTTGCCGAGAATGGCGCTGCGCAGTTCGTCGCCCTCGGTGATGGGTTGCCCGTCGATGGCGGTAATCACGTCCCCGTCGCTGCTGACGGCATTGCCCCGGCCCTGTGCGCTGCCCTGTGGATTGCCCTGGGCACCCTGCGGCGTAGCACTGTTGGCGGTGATGGCGTTGTTCGTGCCGCCCCGCAGGCCAGCGGCGGCGGCGGGACTGTTCGGGGAGACCACCTGAATGAGGGCGCCCGTGTCCGGCAGGTTCTGCTGGCGCTTCTGAGCACTGTCCAGCAGGCTCAGGTCCGTGAATTGAATGCCCAGCAGCGGTGTCCTGAGTTCCTGGCCCTTGCCGGCCTGGAGTTGCGGCAGGAGTCTCTTGACGGTGTTGATCGGAATGGCGAACCCCACCCCAGCGCTTTGGCCGATGCCGCCGGTGGCGATCTGGGTGTTCACGCCGATCACCTCGCCGGCGCTGTTCAGCAGCGGGCCGCCGGAGTTGCCGGGGTTGATGGCGGCGTCCGTCTGAATGACCGACTGCTCAATTTCCCGCGACCCCACCGCTGCCCGGCGTTCCAGGCTGGAGATGATGCCCTCGGACACGCTGAAGTCCAGGTCGAAGGGTGCCCCCATGGCGATGGCCTTGAGACCCACGTCCAGGTTGTCGCTGTTTCCCAGCGGCATGGGCAGAATCTTATCGGCGGGCAGCCCTTCGGCACGGATGAGCGCCAGGTCGAAGTCGGGGGCGCGGGCGATCACCCTGGCCCTGTAGGTCTGTTTACTGCCGTGCAAGCGGATGGTGATGGTGTCGGCGCCGTCGACGACATGGTTGTTGGTGATGATGTCGCCGTTCTTGCTGACGAAAAAGCCGCTGCCGGTGCCTTTGGCGTCCGGCACGCTGCCACTGCCCTGCGGCAGACCGAACTGCTGCCCGAACTGATCCTGAAGCCGCTGACGCAACTGCGCCTCGGGGCTGTTCTTGCTGCTTTCCGTGACGCTGATGTATACCAGGCCGTTTTGCCGTTCTTTGACGACATTCACGGTGTTCGCCTCGGACTCGGTGCGGGCCTTTCCGTTGTCGAAAGTGGTGGAGGCTGCCGCCGTGGTGGGCGTGGTCGCGGCCACGACAGGAACGGAATTCTGAACAGTGTTCTGGGCGGCGCTGCGTTCGTTCAGGCTGTAGCCCACGAACCCGCCCAGGGCCAGCGCCCCCGTGAGGGCCAGAGCAGAGAGGTTCTTCTTCATGCAAGGCAGCATCGCGCATCACCGTTACACGACGGTTAAAAACAGCAGGTCAGGGATTAATCGCAGAACGGGCCAGCCAAGAAGGCCTTGACAGACCTTTACACCCGCTGAGCCACAAACGCCATCAGGCGGCGCGGCGGGGTGAAGGGCGTGCGCTGCCAGTCGCCATACACGTCCTGCACCCGGAACCCGGCCTGCCCAAGAGACGCCGCGATCTCGTCGAAGGTGCGGAAGCGCAGGGTGCTGTGAACGTCGAGGTGCTCCCCGGTGGCCTGAAAGATGTTTCGCCCCCGAATGTGAACACGTCCGCCTGAAACATCGAGCACTTCCAGCCACGTTTCCAGCGGGCCGGAGGCAGTCGGCGTGACCTCGCGTGTCTTTTCAGGCGTCCAGTCCTCCCATTCGTGGGCCAGGGGGTTCCGCGACTCGAAGGCCACCCACCCGCCGGGACGCAGGGCCGCGTGCAGGTGGCGCAGGGTCGCCAGCCAGGCGCCATCTTCCAGAAAAACCTGCGCGACATTGCCGGTCATAACAGCCAGGTCGGCCTGCCAGTCCCCCAGACCGCCCGCGTCGGCGTTCAGCCAGACGACGCGCTCCGCACCCGGCTGTTTTTGCGCGTAGGCCAGCATTTCGGGGGCCGGGTCGACGCCCCACACCTGATGTCCGGCGGCGGCCAGCCGGCGAGCCAGGAAGCCGGTGCCGCAGCCCAGGTCGATGATCTGCCGGGCGTTCAGATCGGCGGCCAGCGCCGCGTAATACGCCAGGTCGTCACGCTCGCCGTTGTCGGTGTCGTACTGCGCGACAAGGCGCGGGTCGACATAGTGTAAGTCCAGGTGGGGCAGGTCAAGGTGGGGCAGGTTTCGTTCGGGCACCCGCCCATGCTGCCTGCCGGGGGCCACCGGAGGCGTCCGCCAGATAGCGTATACGCTTAGAATGCGCCTGATATGCCCGCCGCCTTCCCCCTGCTCGCCGTCGATATCGGCAACACCAGCACCGTGCTGGGCCTGGCCGACGACAGCCTGAACCTGACGCACACCTGGCGAATCCGCACCAACCGGGACGTGTTGCCGGACGACCTGGCGCTCCAGCTTCACGGGCTGTTCACGCTGGCAGGTGCGGCGGTGCCCCGCGCGGCCGTCCTGAGCAGCGTGGCCCCGCCGGTCGGCGAGAATTACGCTCTGGCCCTCAAGCGGCACTTCATGATCGATGCCTTCAGCGTGGCGGCCGAGAACCTGCCGGACGTGAGGGTGGAACTGGACACGCCCGGCGTGGTCGGCGCCGACCGGCTGTGCAACCTGTTCGGCGCAGAGAAATACATGACCCACCACGAGTACGCGGTGGTGGTGGATTTCGGCACGTCCACCAACTTCGACGTGATTGGGCGCGGCCGCCGATTCCTGGGGGGCGTACTGGCAACGGGCGCCCAGGTGAGTGCCGACGCCCTGTTTTCGCGCGCCGCGAAACTGCCGCGCATCACCCTGGCCGCCCCCGAAACCGCCATCGGCAAGAATACCGTTCACGCCCTGCAATCGGGGCTGGTGTTCGGCTACGCCGAAATGGTGGACGGCCTGCTGCGCCGCATTCAGAGTGAACTGCCGGGCGAGGCCGTCACCATCGCCACGGGCGGTTTCTCGCGCACTGTTCAGGGCATCTGCCAGGAAATCGATTACTACGACGAAACCCTGACCCTGCGCGGGCTGGTCGAGTTGTGGGCCAGCCGCTGAGCGGCATTGAGTTTTAAGTCCTGAACGTGGACGGGGCAGACACCACAAGCGTGACCCGCAGACGGCAATGTTTCGACCCCGCACTTCTCAGACAGACTAGGCTTGACAAATCAGAACCTTAGGCAGACTATGTAGACAGACATAGCTATGGAGGGGCGGCAACTTCGCGGGACGCCGCGTGGCCTAAGCCCAGACTGGAGGACGCATGAACCCGGACCTGCTGCGCGGAAACCTTGAACTGATCGTGCTGTCCATCCTTCAGCAGCGCCCCCTGTACGGCTTCGCCATCATTCAGGAAGCCAGAAGCCGCACGGACGGGTACTTCGACTTCAAGGAAGGCAGCCTGTACCCCGCCCTGCACCGGATGGAACAGGAGGGACTGCTGGCCGCCCAGTACGGCGAAAGCGGGCGCAACGGCAAACCGCGCAAATACTACGCCGTGACCGACAAGGGCCGGCAAATGCTGGAGGCCAGACGGCAGGAATTCAGCACCTTTACGGCGGCCGTGATGCGTCTCAGCGGAGTGTAGACCGTGACCACCCTGATGGGCACGCCCGCCCCGCTGGAAGCGTACCTGCGCCGCGCCACGGTGGGCCTGCCCCCAGAGCGCCGCGAGGAAGTCTGGAACGAACTGGAAGAACACGTCCTTTGCCGCGCTGAACAGCTGGAATTTGAAGGCCACTCTCCCGAACAAGCCCTGAAACTGGCCCTGCGCGAACTGGGGCCACCCCTGCGCGTCAGTGCCGCCATGAACGGAGTTCACAACATGCCCAAATTGATTGCTTTTGCTACGTTGACCACCCTTGCCCTCAGCGCCGGGTTGTACGCGTTCGCGGGAGGGGGCGGCAAAATCATGACCTTACCCGTGATTACCCAGGGGCCGGCGCAGAAGTGCATTGAGGCAGCAAGGAAAGATCAGCCGCAGTTGCCCGTCGTTTCACGCGACCAGCACTTCATCTGTTACCAGCCCGGCGACGCCCGCCACGACGGCGCATATCTCAGCATGACTACAGCCAAACGGGCCATTGAGGCACTGGGAGGGACATTATCAGTGCACTCAGATGGACGCTACAGGTTGGAAGGCCCCAACGGTTGGACAAGTTTCGCTCCCGTTTTCCGTGAGGCGAACGATTACTACGTGCCTGCGGCCAATTTCCTTGGAACGCTGCTTCGCACCCAATCCATCCACAGCGAAAAACAGATCATTCTGCGCCACTACCGAAACCCTGAACTGTCCTTTGGCGGATTAACGCTGAAGCTCAGTCAACCTGTGAACGAACCCATCGGGCAGCACATCTATAGCAGCGTGGGCGACCTCCTCATGTCACAATTGGTCTACGCGGATGCAGACGAGGGTTTTCAGTACGAAGCGTATTACAACACCGCCGGTGACGTGCCCCACACCATCAGCACAGGGCTGAAGCCGGATGAAGCGGTGTTCGTCCTGGCACGCCTCGGAGACAATACATTCAAAGTCGTTACCCGACCTGTTGGGCCAAACGGGAAAGTGAGTTTCTTCTACCTACCTGGAGAGTTGCGTTTCGTGACCAGCGCAAAGGAGTTGACTCCGCCCCAGGCAGGACAGCCCACGCCCGTCATGCTGGTTCGGCTGACAAACGTGCCCTTGAACAACCTTCGGACTGGCATTTTCCTCCCCAAATAACTTCTTCTGCTTCTCCAGGCGGCTCTCTCGCGGGAGTCGCTTTTCTGTTGCCGCCTTTCGTTTATTCTTGTTCGGTTTACGGCCCCGGAATCCATCCGTCCGGCCAGGGAGGAACAGAACTTGAAAGCGCACGTGATTACTTATGGTTGCCAGATGAACGAGTACGACACGCATCTGGTGGAATCGCAACTGGTTTCGTTCGGCGCCGACATGGTGGACAGCGTGGACGAGGCCGATTTCGTGCTGATCAACACCTGCGCCGTGCGTGGCAAGCCGGTGGAGAAGGTGCGCACGGTGCTGGGTCAGCTCCGTAAGCAGAAGGCGCAGCGCCCACTCGTGGTGGGCATGATGGGCTGCCTCGCGCAACTGGAAGAAGGCCAGCAGATGGCCCGCAAGTTCGAGGTGGACGTGCTGCTGGGGCCGGGCAGTCTGCTGGACATCGGCCAGGCACTGGAGGCCAACGAGCGTTTCTGGGGGTTGCAGTTCAAGGACGAGTTGCACGAGCACATCCCGCCGCCGCCGCAGGGGCGGTTGCAGGCGCACCTGACGATCATGCGCGGGTGCGATCACCACTGCACGTACTGCATCGTGCCGACCACGCGCGGCCCGCAGGTGAGCCGCTCGCCCGACGACATTCTGCGTGAACTGGACATGCAACTCGCGGCGGGCGTGCAGGAAGTCACGCTGCTGGGCCAGAACGTGAATGCTTACGGCGTGGATCAGGGCGCGAAGCTGGCCGGGTATCCGTCGTTTGCCGAATTGCTGCGCATGGTGGGGCGCAGCGGCGTGAAGCGCGTCAAGTTCACGACTTCGCACCCCATGAACTTCACCGAGGACGTGGCCGCCGCCATCGGCCAGACGCCCGCCATCTGCGAATTCGTGCACTTGCCGGTGCAAAGTGGCTCCGACCGCGTGCTGCGGCGCATGGCCCGCGAGTACAACCGCGAGAAGTACCTGACGCACATCGCGCAGATCAAGCGGCACATCCCGGACGTGGTGCTGTTCACGGACATCATCGTCGGCTTCCCCGGCGAAACCGAGGAGGACTTCCAGGAGACGCTCTCGCTGTACGACGAGGTGGGGTACGACAGCGCGTACATGTTCATCTACTCGCCGCGCCCCGGCACGCCCAGTTACAAGCATTTCCAGGACTTGCCGCGTGAGCTGAAGACCGAGCGTTTACAGCGCCTCGTGGCGAAACAGAAGGACTGGTCCATGCGCAAGAACGCCGGGAAAGTCGGCACGGTGCAGGAAGTCCTGTTCCGGGGGGACGCCTACACCGAGGGCTTCCTGGAAGGCCATACGCGCGGCAGTCACGCGATTGTCGCCCCGAAAGCCGTGGGCGCAGACAGCGCAGGCATTTACCAGGTGAGGGTGGAGCACGCCACGCCGCACAACCTCAGCGGGCGCATCCTGGGGCCGGACGGAGAACCCCTCGCCGAGTTGCCGCGCTACACGCCCGAAGCGGCGGCTGTTATGGGCGCATTACCGATGGCGTAAGGGCTTCCAGAAGAAACCCCTCAGTCGCCTGACGGCGACAGCTCCCATCAAAAGGGAGCCGAGAACAGCGTTCCACCTGGCTCCCCTCCCAGGGGAGCTGTCAGCGAAGCTGACTGAGGGGTCAACCGCAGGCCTGCCAACTTCAGCACGTCGCTATTACTGAACGGCTTTTTTCACCAGTTCCACAATTTTCTTTTTGACTTCTGGCGTGAGTTCCGCGCGGGCGTAAGCGGTGGGCCAGAGTTGTCCGTCGTCGAGTTTCGCGGTATCGCTGAAGCCGAGGGTGGCGTAGCGGGTTTTGAATTTGCTGGCGCTCTGGACGAAGCAGACGACCTTGCCGTTCAGGGCATAGGCGGGCATCCCGTACCACGTTTTCGGCGTGAGGCTGGGCGCGGCGTTCTTGATGATGGTGTGCAGTTTCTCCGCCATGTCCCGCTCTGGCTGGGGCAATTCAGCAATTTTGGCGAGGACTTCGGCTTCCGGGTCGGTTTTGCTGCCACGCGGGCGCTTGGTTTCGGCGGCGCGTTCTTTCATGGCAGCCTGTTCTTCGGAGGTGAATCCGGTGTTGGCTTTCTGCGCTGGCATGGTTTCTCCTGTGGTTGGAATGATGCCCTGTACGTGCAAGTGGAGCTTCAGCTCTTCATTTTCATAAGTTAATTACGAAATCGGGCTGGCGGAGTACGCTTTCAGGCTGCTAGAATGTTCCGTTTCAGGACGTAGGGCATCCTCAGTCTTACGCACCAGCCATAACTCCCGCCCACAAGGAGCGACTATTTTGCAAGGCGATCTGACTGTACGCGGCGCACGCGAACACAACCTGAAGGACATCGACGTTTCGTTCCCTCGTGACAAATTCGTAGTCATTACGGGCGTGTCCGGCAGCGGCAAAAGCACGCTGGCCTTCGACACCATTTACGCCGAGGGGCAAAGGCGCTACGTGGAGAGCCTGTCCGCTTACGCCCGGCAATTCCTGGGCCTGATGGAGAAACCGGACGTGGACAGCATCACCGGCCTGTCCCCGGCGATTTCCATCGACCAGAAGACGACCAGCCACAACCCCCGCAGCACGGTGGGCACGGTCACGGAAATTCACGATTACCTGCGCCTGCTGTATGCCCGCGTGGGGACACCTTACTGCCCGATCTGCGGGCGCAAAATCGAGAAACAGAGTCCCAGCGAGATTACCGGGCGGCTGCTGTCGGAGTTTGCCGACAAACGCGCCATTCTGCTGGCCCCGATGGTGCGCGGGCGCAAGGGCGAGTACCGCAAACTGTTTGCCGACCTGCGCCGCGAGGGTTTCTCGCGCGTGCGGGTGGACGGCACGCTGTACGAACTGGACGAGGCCGAGAAGCTGAAGCTGGAGAAGTTCGAGAAGCATGACGTGGACGTGGTGATCGACCGCCTGACCCTGCGCGAAACGGATCGGGGGCGCATTGCCGAGAGCGTGGAACTGGGCCTGCGCCGGGGCGAAGGGCTGCTGCGCGTCCTGATGCCCGACGGCGGCCCGGACGGTGAGGCGCACGAGGAACTGTACTCCGAGAAGTTCGCCTGCCCGGAGCACGGGAGCGTGCTGGAGGAACTGGAGCCGCGCAGTTTCAGTTTCAACAACCCTTACGGCGCGTGCGGCGACTGCGCCGGGATCGGGTACAAGCAGGAATTCAGCCCGGATCGCGTGATCGACGAGAAACTGAGCATCGCCGAGGGCGCGATCCTGCCCTGGACGAAGAAGGGCACCGACGCCGGCATCTACTACTGGGACAAGCTCAAGGCGCTGGCCGAGCACCTGGATTTCGACCTGAAAACCCCCTGGAAGGACTTGCCCGCGAAGGCCCAGAAGGCGGTGCTGCACGGCCCTGGCGAACCGTTTCAGGTGATTTACAGGCGCGGCGGCAAGGAAACCATGCGCTTCATGACCGAGTTCGAGGGGGTGATTCCCAACCTGGAGCGGCGTTACGCGGACACCGAGTCGGAATTCATGCGCGAGAAGATGGAGGAACTGATGGACCTGCGTCCCTGCCCGACGTGCGGCGGGACGCGCTACAAGCCGGAGATTCTGGCGGTGCGGGTGGGCGGCCTGAACATCTCGCAGGCGAGCGGCATGAGCGTGCTGGAAGCCGACCAGTTCTTCCATGAGTTGCAGGACGCTACCCTGAACCACGCGGCCATCGAGCCGTTCCTGAAGGGTCACACGGGCGGCAGCGCGAAAGCGCACGGCCCCTTGCACTACGAGTACAAGCTGAATGACTTCGGCACGGCGGTGGCGGCCCCGATTCTGAAAGCCATTCGCACCCGCCTGCGCTTCCTGGTGGACGTGGGCCTGGATTACCTGAGCCTCGACCGGACGGCCAACACCCTCTCGGGCGGCGAGGCGCAGCGCATCCGCCTGGCGACCCAGGTAGGCAGCGGCCTGACCGGGGTGCTGTACGTGCTGGACGAACCCAGCATTGGCCTGCACCCCAAAGACAACGGGCGCCTGATCGGCACCCTGAAGAACCTGCGCGACCTGGGCAACACCCTGCTGGTGGTGGAGCACGACGAGGACACCATGCTGGAAGCCGATTACCTGATCGACATGGGGCCGGGCGCGGGCGTTCACGGTGGGGAAGTCGTGACGCACGGCACCCCGCAGGAAGTCAAGAACGCCAAGAACAGCCTGACCGGCAAGTACCTGCGCGGCGAACTGAAAATCGAGGTTCCCACCGAGCGGCGGCGCGGCAATGGCAAGACGCTGGACGTGTACGGTGCCCGCCAGAACAACCTGCAAAACGTGGACGCCAGCATTCCCCTGGGAACCATGACCGTCGTCACCGGGCCGTCTGGCAGTGGGAAATCCACCCTGATTCACGACATTCTGCACGCCACCCTGGCCCGCGAACTGAACGGCGCGAAAACCACACAGGGGCTGTACGACCGCATCGAGGGCATGGAGCACCTGGACAAGGTCATCGAGATCGACCAGTCGCCCATCGGACGCACGCCCCGGTCAAACCCCGCCACGTACACGGGCGTGTTCACCGAAATCCGCGACCTGTTCACTAAAACACCCGAATCGAGGCGGCGCGGTTACCTGGCCGGACGCTTTTCCTTCAACGTGAAGGGCGGGCGCTGCGAACACTGCAAGGGCGACGGCGTCATGAAGATCGAGATGAACTTCCTGCCCGACATCTACGTCCCGTGCGAGGTCTGCAAGGGCGCACGCTACAACCGCGAGACGCTGGAAGTGAAGTACAACGGCAAGACCATCGCGGACGTGCTGGACATGACCGTGGAGGACGCCAACACCTTCTTCGAGGCCATCCCGCCCATTCAGCGCAAGATGCAACTGCTGCTGGAAGTGGGCCTGGGCTACATGCGCATCGGGCAGCCCAGCACCACCCTGTCCGGCGGCGAGGCCCAGCGCATCAAGCTCGCCACCGAACTCAGCAAACGCGCCACCGGTAAGACCATCTACATTCTCGACGAACCCACCACCGGCCTGCACTTCGAGGACGTGCGCAAGCTGATGGACGTGCTGCAAAAACTTGCCGACGGCGGCAACACGCTGGTCATCATCGAGCACAACCTGGACGTGATGAAGTGCGCCGACCACATCATCGACCTGGGGCCGGAAGGCGGCATTCGCGGCGGCACCATCGTCGCCACCGGCACGCCCGAGGAACTCGCCGCACACCCCACCAGTTACACCGGGGAGTACCTACGCAAAGTGCCGGGGATTGAAGCCAGCGCCACGCCCAAGGCAGCGAAAGCCCCCGCCAAAAAGACCACCAGCAGGAAGAAAAAAGAAGTCGTCGGCGTTTAGGGCCTGGAAGGCGCCACCAGCGGGGAGAATTTCGGTACATCCGCGAAACGGTTCGTGCCGAAGTTCTCCCCCGTCGTTTCATCGAAAAAACGCAGCAGTGTTTGACCATTTGGGAGCAGGGTTCTGACGGCCAGACTCCGCCCTTCAATGTCCAGGTGGTACTTCCAGCCCAGGTAGTACTTCCAGAGGGTTCTGCCTGCCCTGTCGCGCACAATGAGCAAGCTGTGGCCCACGCCGTCTGGGCTGACGTAAGCGGCGAGAATGACAGTCTTGCGGTTAAACTGCTGCGTCTCCTGCACTTCATAGGGCGCAGGAACGCTCAGTGTAGACGCCAGAGCCAGCGTGGTCAGAATGGGCATACCTGAACTGTAAAGAGCGGCACTGACCCGAAGCTCACCGAACGCAGGAACCTGGAAACAAGCAGTGACAAACCCATTGCCCGGACTTCTGGCCCCGCTGACCCTGAGCCTTCCTGCCCGTGCGTGCTAAAACACTGTCAGCATGAGCGCCGCTTCCCCACCTGTTCCACCCTCCCGTCCGGCCCACAACTACTCGGGCTTGTGGACGTTCCTGCGCCTGCTGGGCGGCTGGTTGACCGTGGCCGCGCTGGCCTACCTGCTGTGGATGCCTGGCGAGGACTTCGGCTGGACGAAAATGATGTTCGTCTGGATTCTGCTCACGCTGGTGGCCGACGAATTCGCCGGGTGGTTCGGGTACATGGGCCTGGCGCTGGGGGTGCTGCCTTTCCTGTACGCGGGCACGCCGGAGCAGTGGTTCGTGATCTTTCCGCTGATCGGCGGGGCGCTGTTTGCCCTGTTGATCCTGAAACACGCGGGCGGGCCGTTCGTCCTGCCGTTCGGCGCCGCGCTGTTCGCCGGGGCCATCCTCGGCGCGGCGAAGTTTGGCGTGAAGCTTGATCCGAGCCTGAAACTTCCGCTGAGCCGCAGTTTTCAGGAAGTCGCCATCCTGCCCATGCTGGGGGTGGTGGCGTTCAGTTTCGTGCGTCAACTCATCTCCATGATCGTGCGCGGCAGCCGTCGCCGCCACGAAGCCAGAGCCGCCAGAGCCAGTGCGGCGACCATACAAACCGTGAACACGGCCGCCACGCCGATGCCCAGCCCAGCTCCGAAGCCTGTGACGCCGCCCGTGCCCGCTGAAACGACGCTGACGGAAACATCGACCTTCTCCGCCCAGCCGGAAGTCCGGGTGGAAGGCCAGCCGCTCACGACAAAGGCGCCTGAGCCGAACGCCACCATGATCGACCTGGATCTAGATCACCTGGCCGTGGACGACCCGCCCAGAAAAAACTGACCCTGCAGCCCTGACGCCCCGCTGGCCGTGGGGCGTTTTTTCATTCGGTGTTCAGGTCCGCCAGCGTAAACCCAGCAGCAGGCCCGCCAGGAAAGCCCCTGCAAAGGGAAGGTTGGCCGTCAGCATCCGCAGCGCCCACGGCACGCCGCTGTCCTTGCCGCGTTGCAGGATAGGCTCCGTCAGGGACTGCAATTTCAACCAGTCCACGGTGATGATGCCTGTCCACGCCAGAAGCTGCACCGCGATAAACAGCAGGCCCACCACGATCAGCGCGATGCGGCCCACAAACTTCACGGCCACACCAGTCGCAAATCCCAGCAGTGCCCCGACACTCAAGTCCGGGAGCATGTTCTGAATGGAGTGGGCCAGGTCAGCGGTGGCCGCGGGTTCGGGCGTGGTCTGGGGTGCGGTCATAACAACTGGCGGCATTCTAAAGCAGTTCTCCGAATTCCGTTCTTCGTCCTGCTCATCCAAATTCACTCGCGCTGCTCGGCCAAAAAACACGGCGTTCTTTTGGCAAATGCTCCAGACCACACCGGAATCGACGGGCGCCCGCCCGCCTGACGCGCTATGGTGAAAGGTAACGTGGAGATTCCGACGGACAACGCCAGCGGTGCACCCCCCACCGACCTGCTCACCAGGGAGAGGCACGCCAGATTGCTGGCTGGGGACGAGGCCGCCTGGCACGCGTTCGTGACCGAGTACGAGCAGCGCATGTACGGTTACCTGTACCGCCTGGAGGGCAACAGCGAAGACGCCCTGGATTTGACCCAGGAAGTCTTTTACCGCGCCTGGCGCAGCATGAACACCTTCCGCGCCGGGGAACGCGTCCTGCCGTGGCTCTATCAGGTGGCCCGCAACACGCAGATCGAATCTCACCGGCGTAAGCAGCACCAGCGCTTCAGCCTGGAAGAAGCCCGCGAGGAAATAGGGTTCGAGGTCACGAGTTCGGGCCGCTCACCCGGGCAGGCCGCCGAGAGCGAGCAGGCGCAAGACCGCGTGCAACGCGCCCTGATGAAGCTCCCCCAGGAATACCGCGAAGCCGTGGTGCTGCGCTTCGTCGAAGACCTGCCCTACGACGAGATTGCCCGCATTCAGGGGGTGGCCCCCGGAACCGCCAAGAGCCGCGTTTTCAGGGCCAAGGAACAGCTGGCGGAGTTGCTGGCCGACGTGGCCGATGTGCATTGACGTACCTCACATCGGCGTCAAACGCCTGCTGGACGTGAGGTGGCGTTCCATCATGCCGGTATGGTGACGGGTTGGTTTTTCTCGTGCCACAAGGAGCGAACGAATCTTTACCCGTCTTCGATGTTCAGGGAGCGGGCCTTGTCCTCAAGGAAGCGCTCGTGCGCGTTCCAGCGGAGTTCGGTAGCCTCGCTGCCCCGCGTGGCAATTTCGCGGATGTGGGCCAGAGCCACCTGAAATGCCGGGTCGTCCGCTTGACCCTGGCGCTCGCCGTGCAGACACAGCGTTTCGGGCAGGTACTCGGTCAGGGCGGCCCTGGCGTTGTAGTGCCAGCCAGGATCACTGCTCCGCTTGGCACGGCTGAGGTTGCGTTCCAGTTCAAAGGTCAATTCCCGCACGGCTGGCGCGGCGAGCAGCAGCGGCTGGGTTCCCGGGTCAGTGACCGGAGGCAGCTCCGGGGGGAACTGGCGAACCACCGCTGGACGTGATGTCCACACCCGCTGGAGGCCGAACACGAGAGCGACGAGGAGGAAGGAGAGCAGCACAGACAGTTTCAAAATGGCGGCGAGTAAGAGGAGAACAAGCAGAACCGCGACAATCAAACCGTCTGGCAACTTCGGCAGTCTGTTCTGTCGAGGTTGGGAAATCACCCAACTTTCCTTCGTTGGGTCGGGTTTCACCGTGAACGTGCTGGGCAATGAACTCTGTCCGCTGGTGCGCAGCCGGTGACTCAGAGTTTCGGCGGCATGCTGCTGCGCTTCCGGGAGCAACCGGCGCGAGCGCCACAGTTCAGGTGAGGTCATGCGCCCGTGCAACACAGGCAGGAATGCCCAGAGCAGTTCACTGCGGCTGGCGGCGGCGTACTCCGGCCAGGCATGCGGCCTGAACTCCGTTTTGATCAGTTCCGCCAGTTCAGGTTCATAGGCCAGCACCACACGCCACTGACGCCAGGTGGGGTCATGCGCGAACAATTCCTCGATGGAGAAGGCAGTGGTCTGTTCCAGGGTCAGGGGAGCGGTGGGGCGAATCATGCGGCATCCTTATACCAATGGTTCGTGCAGTTTTGAGGTCACAAAGAAAGACCCACCGAAAATGGGGCTGTGAACACACCGCTTCCAATGGGTCTAATGGCTATCCTACAGTACGTTCTCAGCGCGGTCCCGCTGCGCAAGA
>NZ_SMMH01000020.1 GCF_004634215.1 Deinococcus fonticola
AGTGGGGGACGCAATCTCCGCTTCAGATTCGTTGATCTGGCGAGTAACGGGCGTTCACCCCACTCCGTTCCCAGCAACCGTCGCTGCGGGCGTCAGGCTAATCCCTGACGCCCGCAACATACAAGCGAGTGAATTTAAATGAGCAGGACGAAGAATGGAGGCATGCGGGGTAGCCTTCCACGCCTGACGGAATTCGGAGAACTGCTCTAGCCCTCCAGCCCTTTCCCCGCGCCTTCCTGTTTCCTGAACCCGAACAGCTTCAGGCCCGCGCCGACGCTTGGCCCCATCAGCAGGGCGAAGATGAGGGTGCCCGGGCCAAGCGGGCCGCCCAGCAAGCCACCCGCCACCAGCACGACGACTTCGATGGCGGTGCGGACGCGGGTGATGGGCCAGCCGTAGCGGCGGTGAAGGGCCATCATCAGGCCGTCGCGGGGGCCGGCGCCGAAGCCGGCGCTGACGTAGGCCGCGGTGCCGAAGCCCGCCAGAACGACGCCCAGCAGGAATTGACCCCACCCGGCGGCGGGGTGTGTGGGGTGGGGCATGACGGGGGCCAGCAGGTCGATCAGCACGCCGATCACCAGGACGTTCAGGATGGTGCCGAGGCCGGACTTCTCGCGCAGGCCGAACCAGGTGAAGCCCACGATCACCACGCCCGCCAGGATACTGGCCTGCCCGATGGACAGCGGCGTATGGTGGCTCAGGCCGACGTGCAGCACGTCCCACGGGGAAGCGCCGAAGTTCGCGTCGATCATCAGGCGAATAGCGAAACTGCACAGCGCCAGTGACAGGATCAGGTGAAGAAAACGTGCCGGAGCCCCCAGACGGGTGATAAAGGCCAGCGGGGCCGCATGCAGCAGAGACACGCCCGGCAGGCTAGCACCCTCCTGAAGCCCGGCGCAGGAGAACGTCCAGATTTCCGGCGGCGTTCATCCCGTTCTGAACACTCTTGCGAACACCTGGGAACAGCGCTCGAATTTGCTCCACGCCGTTCAGAACGGTATTTTCTTCCTCACGTTGTGTGGAAAAGAGAAGGGTCATCCGGCCTCTTCTTCCGAGTGGGATCAGATCAGGTCCAGGTACTTGTCCAGTTCCCAGGCGTGAATGGTCTGGTTGTACTCGCGCCACTCGGCGGTTTTCGCCTCGACGTAATGATCGAGCACGTGTTCGCCGAGCGCGGCGGCCAGCACCTCGTCCTTCTGCAACTCGTTCACGGCCTCGCGCAGGTCGCCGGGCAATTCCTTGACGCGGTGATGGCGTTTTTCACGCACGGTCATTTTGAAGATGTTGCGCTGAATGGCCGGGGCGGGCTCCAGCTTCTGACTCAGGCCATCCAGGCCAGCGGCCAGCATGGCGGCCAGAGCCAGGTACGGGTTGCAACTGGGGTCCGGCGAGCGCAGTTCGGCGCGGGTGCTGTGGCCGCGTTTGGCCGGAATGCGAATCAGGGCCGAGCGGTTGCTGGTGCTCCACGCGATATTGACGGGCGCTTCATACCCCGGCACCAGCCGCTTGTAACTGTTCACCAGGGGGTTGGTGATGGCGGTCAGGCCCTCGGCATGGTCGAGCAGCCCGGCGATGAAATGGTGCGCGGTGGCGCTCAGGCCATGTTCGCCTGCGGGATCGTCGAAGGCGTTCTGGCCGTTTTTGAAAAGGCTCAGGTGGCAGTGCATCCCGCTGCCATGCACGTCCGCGATGGGTTTGGGCAGAAAGGACGCCAGCAGGCCGTATTCCATCGCCACGCGCTTCACCACGAACTTGAAGGTGGCAATTCGGTCAGCGGTTTCCAGCGCGGGCGCGTACCGGAAGTCGATCTCGTGCTGGCCGGGGGCGACTTCATGGTGGCTGGCCTCGATCTCGAAGCCCATGTCCACCAGTTTGTTGGCAATCTCGCGCCGGATGCGTTCGCCCTTGTCGATGGGCGCCAGATCGAAATACCCGGCCTTGTCGTGCGTAATGGTCGTGCCGCCCCCATTCTCGGTGCGCTCGAACAGGAAGAATTCCGGCTCGGTGCCCACGAACATCTCGAAGCCCAGTTCGCGCGCCCGGTCGATCTGGCGTTGCAGCACATACCGGGGATCGCCCCCGAACGGGGAGCCGTCCGGCAGGGTCACGTTGCAGATCAGGCGGGCCACGCGGCCACGCTCATGACCGTCCTGCGGCGCGTCACGCGAGAACAGCGGGTAGATCAGGAAGGTCGAGAGGTCGGGGGAGAGCAGCATGTCGCTTTCCTCGACGCGCGTGAAGCCCTCCACGGCGCTGCCGTCGAAGGTCACGTCGCCATTCAGTGCCTTCTGAAACTGCGATTTCGGAACCTCCACGTTCTTGGTGTTGCCCAGAATGTCCGTGAATTGAAGACGCAGGAACTTCACGTCCGCCTCCTGCAACTGCGACAGGATGCTTTCGGGGCTGGGTTCGGCGGGTTGGGCTGTCATGCGTGACCTCGGCAGGAGATGGGGAAAAAGCGGTGCTGAACGTCGGATAAGCGGAGTGAGAAGGGTTTATTGCCTTGTAATACCCATTGTAAAAAATTTATGGAACAAAATGCAAAAAGGCAAAGGTGTTCGGCCATTCAGGTCAAATTTTGCCTCCGCTTGTTCAGAAGAATATTGCCATTATGAACACTATCCTCTTATACTGCCGTCGTTAAACGGGGCGCAACGCCAGCGGTGAACCACACCCCACCTCACCGCCTGGCCCCCAAGGGAGCGACATGACTCAACTGAACTTCGACGTGAACGCCGTGGCCCGCAAATGGCGCGTGGACGCCAAGCAGGTGGCCAGTCCCAGCGAACTCGTGAACGACCTGTTCGCCAGCGACGTGCTGACCCTGGAACAGCTCAGCACCCGACTGAGCAAACCCGCCTTCAAGAGCCTGCGGGCCACCGTGCAGCGCGGCGAACAACTCGACGCCAGCATCGCCGACACCGTGGCGCTGGCCATGAAGACCTGGGCCATGGAAAAAGGCGCCACGCACTACACCCACTGGTTCCAGCCGCTGACCGGCTCGACCGCCGAGAAGCACGACAGCTTCCTGAACCCCACCGGCGATCATGTCGGCAGCGCCATCATGTCCTTTTCCGGCAAGGAACTGATTCAGGCCGAACCGGACGCCAGCTCCTTCCCCTCGGGCGGCCTGCGCGCCACCTTCGAGGCCCGTGGCTACACGGCCTGGGATCCCTCGTCCCCCGCCTTCATCGTGCGGCACGCCAATGGCGCGACCCTGTGCATTCCCAGCGTGTTCGCCTCGTGGACCGGGGAGGCCCTTGACCTCAAGATTCCCCTGCTGCGGAGTATCGAGGCGCTGAATCAGGCCGTGACGCCCGCCATGAAACTTTTCGGGGCCAGCGAAGGCACCCGCGTCTCCAGCACACTGGGCGCCGAGCAGGAGTATTTCCTGATCACCGAGGAGTACTACTACCGCCGCCCGGACCTGGTGATGACCGGCCGCACGCTGTTCGGTGCCAAACCCCCACGCGGCCAGGAACTGGAAGACCATTACTTCGGGGCGATTCCGGACCGCGTCCTGAGCTTCATGACCGACGCTGAAACGCAACTGTACGCCCTGGGCATCCCGGTCAAGACCCGCCACAACGAGGTAGCGCCCGGCCAGTTCGAGATCGCGCCCATCTTCGAGAACAGCAACATTGCCGCCGACCACCAGCAGCTCATCATGCAGGTGCTGCGCACCACCGCCCGCAAGTACGGCCTGGTGTGCCTGATGCACGAAAAACCCTTCGCGGGCGTCAACGGGTCCGGCAAACACTGCAACTGGAGCATGGGCACCGACGCCGGCGAGAACCTGCTCGACCCCGGCGATACCCCCAGCGAGAACATGCAGTTCCTGTTCTTCTGCTCCGCCGTGATTAAGGCCGTCGACGACCACCAGGATCTTCTGCGGGCCTGCGTCGCCAGCGCCAGCAACGACCACCGCCTCGGGGCCAACGAAGCCCCCCCGGCCATCATTTCGATCTTCCTGGGCGCCGAACTCACCGACATTTTCGAGCGCATCGTCAGCGGTGAGGGCGGCAGCCGCCACTCGGCGGGGCTGATGGGTCTGGGCAGCCAGGTGCTCCCCGAAATCCCGGTGCACGCCGGCGACCGCAACCGCACCAGCCCCTTCGCCTTCACCGGCAACAAATTCGAGTTCCGCGCGGTGGGCAGCAGCCAGAGCATTTCCTTCCCCACCACGGTTCTCAACACCATCGCCGCCGACGCCGTTCTGAAGCTGACCGCCGAACTCGAACGCCACCTCGCCGCAGGCACCACCCTGGAGCAGGCCGTCACCGAGGTCGTCAAGGACACCTACAGGACTTACCAGCGCATCATCTTCAACGGTGACGGGTACTCCACGGCCTGGCATGAAGAAGCCGAGCATGGCCGCAAACTCCTGAACCTCCGCACCAGCATCGAAGCCATCGAGGCCCTGCACAGCCAGAAGAACATCGAGCTGTTCGGCCAGCTGGGCATCCTGAACGAACGCGAACTCGCCGCCCGCCAGGAAATCATGTACGACATCTACTTCAAAACCGTCAACATCGAAGGCGAAACCACCGAGTACCTGGCCCAGACCCAGATTCTGCCCGCCGCCCTCAGTTACCTCGCCGAACTGGGCGAAGTCAAAGCCGGCAGCAAAGCGGTCGACGGCGTTACCAGGGAACTCGTGGGCCTCAGCGACGAACTGTACGCCCACCTTCAGACGTTGCGGGAGCAGAACGAGGCCCTCGGCGGCGAGGAAGTCCACGAAAAAGCCCACCACATGCGTGACCACGTGCTGCCCGCCATGCAGGACGTGCGCGCCGCCGCCGACAAACTGGAAAAAATCGTCAGTGCCAAGCACTGGACACTGCCCACCTACCGCCAGATGCTGTTCGTGAAGTAAGGCTGTAGGTCGTAGGGAAAAGAGAACCGCCTCTTCCGGGGGGCGGTTTTTCGCTGTGGAACAGGGGAAGGAGAAACTGTTCACCTTGTCGGGGAAGGGGTGGTGTGTTGGCAGAGGAAAATGGCTGAGAGTCAGGTGGCGCTCACAACGAGGAGGAAGCCCTCCTGTGCCGGAACTTTTGTGCCCGGTCACGCGTATGACTGGCATGACCGAGCCGACCAACCAGAAGAAGACCGTGAATGTTCCCCGTTCTGCGCCGCAGCTTCCCCGGCTGGGCGGGCGACGGGCGCTGCTGCTGGGCGGATTGGCGATTGCCGCGCTGCTGCTGTTCGAAAGTGTCCGCTCCGTTCCGGCGGGGTTTGTGGGCGTGTCGTTCAATAAGTTGAGTGGCAGTCTGGCGACCCTCGATCCGGGCGTGCATGTGGTCGTGCCGGGCATTCAGCAACTCAACATGTACGACGCCCGGCTTCAGGAGGTGACGCTGGCGCACACCGTGCAGGACGATTCGGAGGGGGCCATTCGTGCCCGCAGCAAGGAGGGGCTGGACATCACGGCGGACGTGACGGTGCAGTTCCGGATCGACCGGGCCAAGGCGGACATTCTGCACAAGGAACTGGGGCGCAATTATCTTCAGACGGTTATTCGCCCGCAGGTGCGCAGCAAGGTGCGCGACGCCATCGGGCAATTCAACGCCGCCGAGCTGATCAGCACGCAGCGGCAGGAGGTCGAGGCGAACGTCACTAACGCCCTGAAAAGCGAGTTCTCGCGCAACAATCTGGTACTGGACAGTGTGCTGCTGCGCGAACTGAAGATTCCGGACAGCGTGGCGAAGGCCATCGAGGAGAAACAGACCGCGGAGCAGCAGGTGGCGGTAGAGCAAAACCGGCTGCAACAGGCCAAAATTGCCGCGCAGGGTGCGGTGGCGAAGGCGGAAGGCGAATCGCAGGCAGTGGTGGCCCGCGCCAGGGGTGAGGCCCAGGCCCTGTCCCTGCGTGGCAAGGCGCTGCGCGAGAACCCGCAACTCATTCAATTGACGGTCGCGGAGAAACTGTCCCCGAACATTCAGACGGTCATGGTGCCCAGCGACGGAAATTTCCTGCTGAACCTGCAAACGCTGGGGCAGGCCGCCGCCGCCAGCACCCCCCAGAAGAAAAATGAGTCGGGTTCCAGTAACTGAGGACTGTTAGGCATTAGCATGACGTTATGGGCCTGATTATTGGCGTTGTTTTTATCGTGCTGGTGGTCGCCTTATACTCTGCCCTGACGGAAATGGCGAGTGCCCGCCGACGCAGCAGCGTGCTGGACAACGTGGCCGCAAACGTCGCCGTGAAGCCGCTCAGTCCAGCCGTTCAGCTGGCGGCCCTGACACTGGAACTGCCGGATCCGCAGCGGCAGCAGGCGTTTGGGCTGCTGTGTCTAGTGCAAGACGCCCTCACTTCCGGGCGTTATGCCCACGACCAGCGCACCCAGTACCTCTTGCAGCAGACGCTCGACACGTACCTGCCCGACACGCTCCGCGCCTACCTCGACCTGACTCCCGGCGCGGCCCAGCAACTCGAGAAGGCGGGGCAGCCCGCCCAGCAGCTTCTGAGCGAGCAGCTGAGCGTGATGACCAGCGGTGTCGAGCAGGCCATGAAACGCGACCACGCCGCCGCCGACCGCCTGCTGGGTCAGGGCAATTTCCTGCGCGAGAAATTTGGCGCAGCGCAGACGAACGAGGAACTGAAAATCAGGTAAGCATGGGCTGTCGAGCACTGAATGAACGTTCCGGAAACCATCCGAGGTTCAGCAGGCGTCTGGAACCGGGATAAGCTGCCCGCATGTCAGACATCATCGTGGTGGGGGCCGGCCTGGCGGGACTGTGCGCGGCCCGCACGTTGCAGCGGGCCGGCCGGCGGGTGCGCGTGCTGGAGAAGACCGGGCACCTGGGTGGGCGCGTCTGGACACGCCAGCACCACGGGTACACCATGGACGCCGGGTTTCTGGGCATGTTCACGGCCTACCCGGCGGCGCAGCGCCAGCTGGATTACGGGGCGCTGAAGCTGGTGCCGCTGCTTCCCTCGGCAGTGCTGCGCCAGGAGGGTGGGAGGGCCGAGATCGTGGGCGACCCCCGGCGGGATCTGGGCGCCTTACCGGGTGACCTGACGGCCCAGGCGCTGACCCTGCGTGACCGGCTGCTGGCCGGCAAACTGGTGGCCGAACTGCTCACGCAGGCCCCGCACGTGTGGCTCAACGGCCCCTCGCAGCCCACGCGGGAATTCTTGCTGGAGTACGGCTTCTCGCCGCGTTCGCTGGAGCGCTTCTTCACCCCATTTTTCGGGGGGCTGGTGCTTGACCGCGCACTGATGACCTGTTCGGGGCTGTTCAAGTATTACTTCAGCCTCCTGGTGCGCGGTGACGTGGCCATTCCGGCGGGCGGCATGAGCGAGATTCCGCGTCAGCTGGCACGGGAACTGGAAGTGCAACTCGAGACGGTGGTCAGCAGGATCGACGCCTGCGAGGAGGGCGTCACCATTCACACCGATCAGGGAAGCCTGCAAGCCGGCACCGTCATCGTCGCCACCGATCCGCCCACCGCCGCCCGGCTGCTGGGCGAGGGTCACGCGCCCGCCCGGCCCATCGACCGGGGCAGCCTGGGCAGCACCTACCTGCACTACGGGGTAGACCGGCAGCTGGAGCGTCAGCCGCGCCTGCAACTGAACGCCCTGCCGGACGGTCACCTCAATCAGGTGTTCTGGACCGGGCAGGTGTTCCCTGGCCGCGTGCCCGCCGGGCATGACCTGCTGATCGCCTCGCTGTGGGGCATTCCCGACGGTACAGACACTGACCTGGACACCCGGACCCGCGCCGAGCTGCGCGTCTGGCTGGGCGACCGCGTCAACCAGCTGAACCTGCTGCACGTCGAGCGTATCCGCCACACCCAGTACCCGCAGCCCGCCGGGTACGCCCACACGCTCCCCGGCCAGTCTGGCGGCCATCCCCGGCTGTACCTCGCGTCCGAGGTCACATCGCTGAGTGGCATTCAGGGTGCCCTGGAAAGCGGCGAGAAAGCAGCCGCAGCCATTCTGGGCGACGTGCAGGTGCTCAGCCGCCCACGCGGGGCCTGAGGAGCCGGAAGTTGCTTTCTCATTAACGACAAAAGAAGTTGAGGTGGCCCCGATATCGCAGGCCACCTCACTCTCTTTCGACTGGTTTCTGCTCAGTGGCTCATGACTTTCTTGATGGCTTTGGCCACGCGCAGGGGGTTGGGGCGGTACACGTCCTCGATGGCGGTAAAGGGCGGGTACGGGGCGTCGAAACCGGTGACGCGCACGATGGGCGCCTGCAGGAAGTCGATGGCTTCCTCGGCAATGTTCGCGGCGATTTCACTGTGGAATCCGGCGGTGCGGGGCGCCTCGGTGACGATGACTGCGCGGCCCGTCTTCTCGACGCTGGCCAGCACGGTGTCCAGGTCGAGGGGCACCAGCGTGCGCAGGTCGATGATCTCCACGCCGATGCCGGCATTGCGGGCGGCCTCGGCAGCCTTCTGCGCGACTTCCACCATGCCGCCGTAGCAGATCACCGTCACGTCGTCGCCCTGCGTCACCACGCGGGCTTTCCCGATGGGCAGGGTGTAGTAGTCCTCCGGCACTTCCTCTTTCGTGGAGCGGTAGAGCTTGATGCTCTCGAAGAAGAACACCGGATCCGGGTCGGCGATGGCGGCCAGCAGCAGCCCCTTGGCGTCGCCCGGCGTGCTGGGAATCACGACCTTCACGCCGGGCGTGTGGGCCAGAATCGCCTCGGGGCTGTCGGCGTGTTGCTCGGGCGTGTGCACCCCGCCGCCATAAGGTGCGCGAACGACCATGGGCAGGTGGTAGCGGCTGCGCGTGCGGTGACGGTAACGCCCCAGGTGAGACAGGATCTGATCGAGCGCCGGGTACAGGAAGCCGGCAAACTGAATTTCCGCGACCGGTTTCAGGCCGGCCAGCCCCATGCCGATGCCCATGCCCACGATGGCGGCCTCGGCCAGCGGGGTGTCGAACACCCGCTCCACGCCGTGCTTCTGTTGCAGGCCGTCGGTGGCGCGGAACACCCCGCCCATCACGCCCACGTCCTCCCCGAAAATGCACACGTCCGGGTCACGCTCAAGCGCCAGGTCGAGGGCGTTGTTGATGGCGGCCACCATGGTCATGGTCTTCATTTTCTGTGCGGTGGCAGTCATGCCTGTTCCTCCAGCAGTTCGGCGCGCTGCTTCAGCAGTTGCGGGGTGGGTTCGGCGAACACGTGATCCAGAATCTCGGCGGGGGTGGGGTCCGGGTAGGCGTCGGCCTCGGTCAGCGCGGCCTCGAATTCCTCGGCGACTTCTTTCAGCAGGGCGGCGTGGCTTTCCTCGGTCAGGATGCCTTCCTTGAGCAGGTGCTGCTCCAGGCGCGTCACCGGGTCTTTCTCCAGCCATTTCTTCGCCTCGTCCTCGGTGCGGTAGCGGCTGGGGTCGTCGGCCACAGTGTGGGCCTTGACACGGTAGGTCACGGTCTCGATCAGGGTCGGGCCTTCATTGTTGCGGGCCCGCTTCACGGCCTGGTCAGTTACATGCCAGGTCGCCAGCACGTCGTTGCCGTCGACACGTACGCCGGGAATGCCGTAGCCGTCGGCGCGTTTGCTGAGGTTGGTGGCTTTCGTCTGCGTGGTCGTGGGCACGCTGATGGCCCAGCCGTTGTTCTGCAGGATGAAAATGCACGGCGCATTCAGCGCGCCCGCGAAGTTCAGCGCCTCGTGGAAATCCCCCTCGCTGCTGCCGCCGTCCCCGATAAAGGCCATGGCGACGTTCTGCGTGCCCTGGCGCTTCTCGGCCAGCGCTGCGCCCACCGCCTGCGGGTACTGGGTGGCAATGGGAATGTAGAAGGGCAGCACCTTCAGGTCGGCGGGCATGGCCCAGCCGTGGGGGGAGGTGCGCCAGTAGGCCAGCGTGCGCGCAATCGGCAGGCCCAGCGTCAGGGCCGCGCCGGTGTCGCGGTAGGTGGGAAACAGCCAGTCGTTTTTCGTGAGGGCCGCCGCCGTACCGCACTGGCTGGCCTCCATGCCCCCGAAGGGCGGGAAGACACCCAGGCGACCCTGGCGGTACAGCACCCAGCCGCGTTCGTCGAACTGCCGGGCGCGGCGCATCTGGCGGTACAGGTGCAGCCGGGTCTCGGCGGGCGGCAGCAGGTCCGGGCGCACCACTGTGCCGTCCGGCGCCAGAATCTGGAACAGCTCGCCGCTGGCTTCCGCCTGGTTGTAAGCGGCCTCGGCGGCCTGAAAGGCGGCGGGCGTTTCGGTGGACTCGCGGCCTTGCACCGCGTCCTTGGTGGATGTAACCGTACTGGATTTACGGGCCATGAAACCTCCATCGTGTGTACTGGCACGAAAGTAATGGGGCGAAAGAATGAAACCGGGTGTGAACGGAGACCAGCCCAGGCCATGACCGGCTCAGGCCATCAAAAGAGCCCGTTCAGGGCGCACGGCGCTGATTCAGCAGGCGTGAGGTTCGGCAGCGGGCAGGCACGGTCATGTTCACTACACTCCGGAAGCTGGAAAGCAATGGGTACAGCGTAACAGATTACGCAGATCCTCCCGCCCAGCCCACACCCCGAGCATCGGCCACGCCTCGCCTCCCGTCCCGGCATTCCGGTCAAGGTGAAAAGAAACTTTTTCTCCACGTCCACAGTTCACGCACCAAAAAAAGGGAACCGCGCAGGGTTCCCCAGTCGACACGAACGGTCGGTGCTCAGCGAATGTAGATGTACGTTTCCTGCACGTCCCGGTCGGCCGCCGCATAGGGCGTCAGGTAGGCGGTGGTCGTGGTATTCCAGCGGTTGCTGTCGTACACGCCGGACAGCACCAGGTCGGTGGTGGGGCGCGGGCGGGTGAAGATCACGCGGATGCTCTGCGTGCCGGCCGGCGGCGCGGCATTGAAGGTCACGCCGTCGCCGGCACGGGGGAAGGTGGTGGTGCCCGCCGCCACGTAGGCGTTGCGAACCAGGACGTTGGCGGAGCGGTCCTGGTTCAGCGCCAGGATGGTCACGTACCCGGCGGTGCGGGTGGTAACACTGACGCGCACCGGCTCACCGACGAGGTAGGTGGCTCCCTCACCCTTGTCCGGAGTGACCCGCGCGATCAGGTTGCTGCTGCTGCCCAGCAGGCCCACGTTGGCGCGGGTGGTGACGGTGCAGGCACTCAGGCCCAGCACCAGCGGGCCGACCAGCGCGATCTTTTTCAAGGTTTGCATACGTCGAGTGTATAAGCTGGGCCTGACCACTTCCTGAGGAGGGTACAGACCACATTCATGGAACGTGTAAAGAGGACTTGCCGGTGGGCGGGCACTGCACCAAAAGCACTGGCCTAAAAGAACTGACGTAAAGGCACAAAAGGAACGCCGGGTGGTTTCCGGGCCCGTCCACTGGCTTAACATGGGGTATGCCGCGCCCGTCCCGCCGCCCACGCCGCACCAGCCGCACAGTTCAGCCGCTCTGCTCGCTTCTGCTGGGGGTCGGCCTGCTGGTCGCCGGGTCGGGCCTGGCGCAGAACGCAGGAGGGGTGTCGCGGGGCTGGTCCGCCTACACCACCAACCGCTTCTTTCAGGACGTGGACAGCGGACAGGTCAAGAACGTCCTGCTGGACGCGGCCGGTAACGCGCAGGTCACCCTGCTGGGCGGCGAGCACCGCGTGCTGGTCATCCCACCGACCGGCGCGACCCTGGAGCGCCTGCGCCAGCGCGGCGTCAACCTCTCCATTACCGGCGGGGCCAGTCCGTTCGGCTGGGTGGGGCAAATTTTGCCGCTGCTGGTCACCGCCCTGATCCTGCTGCTGCTGTGGCGCAGCATGCGCGGCGCCGGCGCGGCAGGAGGGGCCAACACGTTTGGGAAGTCGAAGGCGGCGGTGATCAGCGAGGGACAGATCAAGTTGACCTTCGCGGATGTGGCGGGGTGCGACGAGGCCAAGCAGGACTTGCAGGAAGTCGTGGACTTCCTGCGCCAGCCCGAGAAGTACCACCTGCTGGGCGCCCGCATTCCCCACGGTGTGCTGCTGGTCGGCCCCCCCGGCAGCGGCAAGACCCTGCTGGCCAAGGCCGTCGCCGGCGAAGCCAAAGTCCCCTACTTCAGCATCTCCGGCAGTGACTTCGTGGAGATGTTCGTGGGCGTCGGCGCCGCCCGCGTGCGTGACCTCTTCGAGCAGGCCCGCAAGTCCGCGCCCTGCATCGTCTTCATCGACGAGATCGACGCCGTGGGCAGAAAACGCGGCATGAACCTGCAAGGCGGCAACGACGAACGCGAACAGACCCTCAACCAGCTCTTGGTCGAGATGGACGGCTTTTCCAGTGGGCAGGAGGTCATCATCCTGGCCGCCACCAACCGCCCCGATGTGCTGGACGCCGCCTTGCTGCGTCCAGGCCGCTTCGACCGTCAGGTGGTGGTGGACGCCCCCGACGTGCGGGGGCGTGAACAGATCCTGCGTATTCACGCCCGCAAAAAACCGCTGGACGTGTCGGTGAATCTGGAGACGGTGGCCCGGAGGACAGCGGGGATGGTGGGGGCGGATCTGGAGAACCTGCTGAATGAAGCGGCGCTGCTGGCGGCCAGAGAGGGGCGCAATCGCATTACCGGGCGGGATGTGGACGAGGCCAGAGACCGGGTATTGATGGGGCCGGAGCGCCGCAGCCTGGTGGTCAAGGAGGCCGACCGCAAGGTCACCGCCTACCACGAGGTCGGTCACGCCCTGGCCGCTCAGCTTTTGCCACACGCCAACCGTGTGGCCAAACTGACGGTGGTGCCGCGTGGCCGCGCCGCCGGTTACATGCTGCCGGACGCCGAAGACCGCCTGCACGTCACCCGCCCGGCGCTGGACGACATGATCGCGGTGGCGCTGGCCGGGCGGGCCGCCGAGGAGGTCGTGTACGGCGAGGTGACCACTGGCGCGCAGAACGATTTCCAGCAGGCCACCGGCATTGCCCGGCGCATGGTGACTGAGTGGGGCATGTCGCCCGCCATCGGTAAGGTGGCGCTGGCCTCGGGTGACGAGGGCTACCTGGGGGGCGGGCCACAGCAGGCGCCGACCAGTGAAGCCACCGCCCGCGTCATCGACGAACAGGTGCGGGAAATCGTGGACAGTGCCTACGAGCGGGCCGTGCAACTCATGCGGCAACACCTGGACGACATGCACCGCATCGTGACCGTGCTGATGCAGCGCGAGACGCTGACGGGCGAGGAGTTCAGCACCCTGCTGGGGGGCGGGCAGGTGGCTGCGGCGCCCGCCTGAAAGTCGGGACGCCCGCGCTCAGGCGGGCGCGGGCCTGTTAAGGCTTCCTAAACCGGGACATTCTCTAGCCGGGCAAAGCGGGCCATAGGATGGGGTTAATCGAATCGACCCCACCTCAACCTCCTCAGGGCGTCGATGTTTTCTTCCCCTTGACGCGTGTCATTGAACCCAGGAGTCCCAAGGCCAGCATGGAACAGCGCATTCTGCTTATTGAAGACAATCCCGACATCACGCGGGTCGTGCAGTACGAACTGGAACAGGCGGCTTACCGCGTGATTACCGCCCCGGACGGCATCACCGGCCTGACCAGCGCCCGCGAGAACAACCCGGATCTGGTGATTCTGGATCTGGGCCTGCCGGATTTCGACGGGGCCGAAATTGCGCGTCGGCTGCGCAAAACCAGCAGCGTGCCGATCATCATCCTGACGGCCATGGACGCGGTCGACCGCAAAGTCAACTTGCTGGAGGCGGGCGCGGACGATTACATGACCAAGCCCTTTCACCCCGAGGAACTGGTGGCCCGTGTCAAGGTGCAACTCCGGCACCAGCAGCACGGCGAGGTGATCTCGATCGGGGCGCTGGAAATTCACCCGCAGAAACGCCTGTGCAGTTACAACGGCCAGGAAGTGCGGCTGAGTCCCAAGGAATTCGACCTGCTGACGTTCCTGGCCCGCCAGCCGGGGCGCGTGTACAGCCGCCAGGAAATCGAACGCGAAGTCTGGAACGGCGAGTTACCCAGCAACAGCAACGTGGTGGACGTGCACATGGCCAACATGCGGGCCAAACTGCGCGACCTCGACGGGTACGGCATCATTCGTACAGTGCGCGGAATCGGGTACGCCCTGAAAACCCCCTGATCCGTCGGGGCCGGCCGTTTTTCTGACCTTCAGCGACCTGCCCGCGTGGCAGGTTTCTTCATTCGTCCCGAAGAGCCACGAAGAAGTTGACGAGGGCAGGCGTCGTGCGTCGGTGGGCGCCCCTCTTTCTGCTGAACGCCCTAGCCGCCGGGGCGCATCTGCTAGGGTGCCTCTCAGACCGTGAACGAGAGAACGTCACTTCCTGATCTGACGGGCTGCCGCCTCAGCGTCACGCACTCCGGTGGTGGGGCAGACCAGCTTATTCAGACCTTCTCGACATTAGGGGCCACCGTTCACCACATTCCCCTGATCGAATTCGAGTGGCTGAAAGAAGCGCCGCGATTGCAGGACTTGCAGGACGTGCAGTGGCTGGTGCTGACCAGTCCGCAGGGTGTCAAGGCACTCAGCAGCGCCCTGAACGGCCATGACGTGCCGGCAGGCATTCAGTGGGCGGCGGTCGGGGAATCCACCGCCCGTGCCCTGCGCGAGGCTGGATGGCCCGTTCATTTCACGCCCTCGCAGGCCACTGGAACGTCGCTGGGCCAGGAACTCCCGCTGAGCGCAGGAGGCAAAGTGCTGCACGTCACCTCCAACCTCTCCAAAGATGACCTGTCGGCAGCCCTGCACGCTCGTGGGGCCAGCTACGAACGGCTGGTGCTGTACCGCACGCTGCCACATACACCCAGCCACGCCGAAACCGCGCAGCTTCTCGCCTCGCACCTGGTGACGCTGGCTTCCAGCTCTGCCGCGCAGCACTTCGCCACGCTGGGCGGACAGCAGGTGCCCGTGGTCGTGATGGGCCAGCAGACCGCTGGAACGGCACGGGAACTCGGTTTTCAGACTGTCCTGGTCGCCCGGCGGCCCACGCTGGAAGCCCTGGAAGACGTAGTTTTTCAGTTCCTGACCCGGCCCCGCATGTGAAAGATGTGTGCAGGACAGCTTTCTGACCGTTCGGTACGGGACGCCCGCCCTGGAGTCAGGCGATATGCTGCGCCGGTGATCCTGGCCCGCCTTCCTTTTTTCACTTTCTCCCGGCATCCTGCCAGCGGGCCTCACGCGTGATCCTGGCCTGTCCCACCGCCCAGCACCTGCTTCAGCACGCCCAGGCGGAACCCGCCCAGCTGGATTTCACGGTGGTGGGCCTCAACCACCAGACCGCTCCGGTGGAAATCCGTGAACAGGCCGCCGTGCGGGGCGGGCACGAGGAAGCGGTGCTGGCGAGGCTCTCGCAGCACGCCCAGGAAGTCATGGTGCTGGCCACCTGCAACCGCACCGAAGTCTACCTGGCGGGCCTGCACACCCACCCCGCCCGGCTGTTCGAGCAGGCCTGGGGCGCCGATCTCAGCGAGCACCTGTACATTCACCGGGGCCTGTGTGCCGTCCGGCACCTGTACCGCGTCGCGTCCGGCCTGGACAGCCTGGTGATCGGCGAAACGCAGATTCAGGGGCAGGTGAAACGGGCCTGGCAGCAGGCCGCGCACTTTCAGCGCACCGGTACCCTGCTGAACAAGGTCGCGCAGGGGGCCCTGGCCGCCGGCAAACGCGTGCGGTTTGAGACGGGCATGAGCGATAAGGTCGTCAGCGTCAGCAGCGCCGCCGTGGAACTGGCCACCACTGCCTTGGGCGGCCTGGCGGGCCGCACCGCCCTGATCATCGGCGCGGGTGAAACCGCCGAACTGACCATGACGCACCTGCGGGCCGCCGGCATTCAGGACGTGATCGTGGTCAACCGCACGGTGGAACGCGCCCAGCAACTCGCCGACAAACTGGGTGGGCAGGCCTGCGCCCAGGAGTACCTGCAAGAGGTGCTGCCCCGCGCGGACGTGCTGATCGCCTCCAGTGCCGCGCCGCATTACGTCCTCAACGGCGCGGGCGTGCAGGGGGCGCTGGCGGCCCGCCCCCTGCGGCCGATGGTGCTGATCGACATCAGTATGCCCCGCAACCTCGACCCGGACATTGCCGAGGTGCCCGGCGCGTATCTGTACAACCTCGACGATCTGACCGGCATCGTTGCGCGCAACCTCCAGAGCCGCCACGCGGCCATTCCCCACGCTGAAGCGATCATCCGCGAAAGCGGCGCCGACCTGCTGCGCTGGCACCTGACCCGTGAAGCCCAGCACGCCCGCCAGAGCGGGCCGCTCGTGGCTTCTGCCTGACTGGCGACTGAGGCACGGTCAGGCAGACGACCGGACGGTGCTCTGGAGTAGGGCTGCGAATTCCGTCAGGCATAGCACACCACTCCATTCTTCGTGCTGCTCGTGTAAATTCACTCGCCGTGCTCGGGCAGAAGGCACTTCGTTCTTTGTCCAATGCTCTAAGCTGGTGGCATGTGGACTCTCCTTCCTTCCAGCAGTCTGCGCGTTACGGGCGCGGACCGCGTGGACTTCATTCACGGGCAGATGACGAACGACCTGCGCCGCGCCCCCACGCCCGGAATGGTGCCCTGCGCCTTCCTGAACGTGAAGGGCCAGATCGAATTCTTCGCCCGGGTGTACCGCCGCGCCGACGACCTTTACGTGCATCTGGCCGCTGATGAGGCCGAGCAGCTGCAGGCCCGCTTGAAGCGCTACATCATCTTCGATCAGGTGCAGCTGGAGAACCTGACCGGTACCCTGAGTACCATCCACGTCTGGAACGCTGCGGATTTGCCCGGCTGGGACGCCGCCGGCGCGGACGCGCAGCAGTTTGAACTGGCGGGCCAGACAGTGCTGGGTGGGCGCGTGAACCGCACCGGACAGCCCGGAGTGGATCTGCACTACCTGGCGAGCCACGCCGGCGAGGTCGAAGCCGCGCTGACGGGGCCGCCGCGCCCGCTGGCCGAACTGGAAGCGGCCCGCATCGCGGCAGGGATTCCCGACGTGAGCGCCGATCATTTTCAGGGCGTGTTGCCGCAGGAGATCGGGCTGGATATCGGGGGGCAGCTGCCGGCCATCAGTTATAAGAAGGGCTGCTACGTCGGGCAGGAGATCATGGCCCGCCTGGAAGCACGCGGCAACGCGCGTCACCACCTGGCCCGCCTGGCCGGGGAATTGATCCCCTTCAGCGAAGTGGTGCTTGACGGCAAAGTCGTGGGTCAACTGGGCGCCGTGGCGGGTGGCCTGGGCCTGGCGAAACTCCGCAAGGAAGTCGCGGATGGGCAGCAGGTGCAGTGCAGCGCGGGGACGGCCACGGTTCAACTTCTGAACGCGAATGTTTGACGGGCTGCTTCAAGCCCACAAGGCCGGTGACCACAAGGAGGCGCTGATGCGCGCTTATCACCTCGCCCTGCTGGTGCTGGCGATTCCCGGGGTGCCGCTGGGCCTGCTGTACTGGTTCACCAGGCCAGCGCCGCACACATGGGTCATTGCTTTGGTGCTGGTCGGCGTTGCGGCGCTGCTGGCTGCTGGGGTGCTGGAGAAGGTGCGGCGTACCGTGCAGGCCAGCCCGGCCGCCTTGCCCGTTCCGGAGCGCTTGACCGCCGCCCTGCAACTGGGTTCCGCTCCCGGCGTCCCCTTTCTGGTGGGGTGCAGTTCCTTCCACGACGGCCTCACCTGGCTGGGGTGCTGGGCCGTGGCGCTCATGGCTTACCTGCTGGGCCGGCAGCGGATACTGGATCTGAGCCGGAAATAAACGCCCCAGAGCAGATTGCTGAATTCACTCACTCTGTTCGGACAGAACAAGATCAAAAAAACCTGGCCTTTTTCGGTCAAATGCTCTGGCGCCCTTTTGCGCTACGCTGATTCCATGAAAGAACGAGCCGCTCCTGAATACTGGGTGCTGGACGGCCTGGAAGACACCCCGCAGGGCTGCTGGGCCCGGCTGGAGCGGGCCGACGGGAAAATGATCGTCCTCCCCGCATCCGTGCTGCCCGACCACATCCGCGAGGGGGACGTGTTGCAAGTCGTGGCCGGCCCGGACGGAGACGTCTTGCGGCCCGCTCCCGAGGAAACCGCCCGACACCGTGAGGCCGCGCAGGAACGCCTGAGCGCCCTGAATGGGCCTACCCCAACGGGAGACATCGACCTGTGAGCCGCCCACCCGAAAAGCCCCGCAAAACAGCGAAGAAAAGCAGGCCGAGCAGCACAAAACGCCCCGCTGAACGCCGTGCAGAACGCCGGACGACGGGCGCTGACCTGCTGGCCCTGCTGGTGGTGGGCATCACGATCGCCCTGGCTGCCTGCAACCGCAACGACCGGCGCACACCACCTGAGCCGGATCTGGCCGGCAGCCTCACCGTGCGTTTTCTGGATGTCGGGCAGGGAGACGCCGTGCTGATCCGCAGTCCCGAGGGCAAAACGCTGCTGGTCGACGGTGGGCGCAGCACCACGCGCATGGCCGAGCACATGCGCAAGTACCAGATCGACAAGATCGACCTGATGGTCGCCACTCACGCCGACGCCGACCACATCGCCGGACTGGTCGAGGCGGCGGGGGCGAAGCCCACTTATTTCATCAACAACGGTCTGGCCGGCACCACCCAGACGTGGGAGCGGCTGGTCAGCGCCCTGCAAAGCGCCGGCACCACTTTTCAGAAAGCGAACAATCAGGTGTTCAACCTGGGCAGCGCCAGGGTCAGCATCATCGCCCCGCCCGCCGGCATGGGCGACGACCAGAACGAGAACAGCGTCGGCGTGCGCGTCGACTTCGGGAAATTCCACGCCCTGATGACCGGCGACTCCGAGAAACCCGAAACGACCGCCTGGTTAAGCCAGAACCGGCCCGAAATCGAAGGCCCCATTCAGGTGTACAAGAGCATCCACCACGGCGCGGCCAATGGCGACCACCAGGCCTGGCTGACCCGCGTCCGCCCGCAGAATGTGGTGATCAGCGTCGGCTCGAACACCTACGGCCACCCCACCCAGACCGCCCTCGACCTGTACGCCGCCAACGGCGTGAACATCTACCGCACCGACGAACTCGGTACCGTTACCTTTACCGGCAAGGCGGACGGCACGTACAAGGTCAATACCGAACGGTAAGCGGGCAGGGGCCAGGAGCGAGAGAAAAACAGGCCGAGGCTGAATGCGGCGGTTGGTACGCCCGTCAAGTGCTCACCGCTTCTCCAGCGCCAGTTCCACCAGTCTCGCCACCAGTTCACCGTAACTGAGGCCGGCAGCCTCGAACAGTTTGGGGTACATGCTGGTGGTGGTGAAGCCGGGCATGGTGTTGACCTCGTTCAGCAGCACCTCGCCCGTTTCGGCGACGTAGAAGAAGTCCACGCGGGCCAGCCCGGCGCAGTCCAGGGCTTTGAAGGCTTTCAGGGCCAGTTCGCGGATGTTTTCGGCCACTTCACCCGGAATGCGGGCGGGAATGTGCATCTGGGCGACGCCCTCGGTGTATTTCGTCTCGTAATCGTAGAAGTCGGCGTCGAAACTCAGTTCGCCCACCGGGCTGGCGATGGGTGCGTCATTCCCCAGGATGCCCACCTCCACCTCGCGGGGCTTGTGGCTGGTCATGGCCTCCACGATCACGCGGCGATCCAGGCTGAAGGCCAGCTCGAAGGCCCTGTCCATCTCGCCTTCGTTATGCACCTTGCTGATGCCCACGCTGGAACCCAGGTTGGCGGGCTTCACGAAGAAGGGGAAGCCCAGCTTCACCGCTTCGTCCTTCACGCCCTGCGGATTCTGCTGCCAGTCGCGGCGCAGCGCCAGTTGCCACGCCACCTGCGGAATGCCCACCGCTGCCAGCACCTGCTTGGTCATGACCTTGTCCATGCTGACCGACGACCCCAGCACGCCGCTGCCCACGAAAGGAATCCCGGCCAGCGTCAACAACCCCTGAATGGTGCCGTCCTCACCCATTGGGCCGTGGAGCAGCGGAAACACGGCGTCATACCCCTCGGCGCTCGCCGCACGGTGCAGCACCAGATCACCGCCCGGTGCGGATTTCCCCGTTTCCAGCGCCCGTGTCGTTTCCGTCGGTGGCAGCCAGCGCCCCTGCTTGCTGATCACCACCGGCGTCACATCGAAGCGCTCGCGCGGCAACGCCCCCAGCACGCTCCGGGCGCTCATCAGACTGACCTCATGCTCGCCCGACTGACCGCCTGCCAGCAGCAAAATCCTCTTCTTCACAAGCACGCAGTATGCCACGCAGGGCCAGACGGTGAACAAGGCGAGTTCGCCCGGTCAGGCAGAACCAGTCACCCGGTCAGCGCTCGCGTAAACGCCTCACTTCCTTCACGACATCCATGAGGTACTGAAGCACCAGCTGCACGGCTTCGGCGCGGTCGCCGACCTGGGCCGCTTCGGGGCTGCGTCCGGCGGGGCCGACCATGAACACGGAACGGCTGGAGCTGGTGTGGCCCGCCACGGTAATGCCGACTTCCTGCACGTTGCAGTTCTCGGGAAAGGTGATCAGGAAGGTGTTCGTGGCATTCTCGCTGAGGCGTGTCCACTCGCCCTGCACGGTGATGCGGCCATCCTCGGCTTCCACCTGCTCCTGCACGGTCTTCATGACGTCCTCCACGAAAGTCTGGTCGGTCTGTTCGCGCTCCAATTGCCGCAGGTGCGCGTCACGGGAGACGGCCACGATTTCGCTGAAATTCACCATGCACAAGACTCTAGCGTCGCCGCACTACACTGGGAGGCATGATGCGCCGTCAAACCGTGACCGTGAACGTGGGGGGCGTGAACATCGGTTCCGCCCACCCCATCGTCGTGCAGAGCATGACCAACACCGACACCGCCAACGCCGAAGCCACCGCCATTCAGGTGGCGCAGCTGGCCCGCGCCGGATCCGAACTGGTGCGCGTGACTGTGAACACCCGCGAAGCCGCCGCCGCCATTCCGGAGATCGTTCAGCGCCTGGAAGAGGTCGGCCTGAATGTCCCCATCGTGGGCGATTTCCACTACAACGGCCACATCCTGCTGCGGGAATTCCCGGAAACGGCGCGGCTGCTCGCCAAGTACCGCATCAACCCTGGCAACGTGGGCGCGGGCCAGCACCACGACGCGAACTTCGCCACCATGATCGAGGTTGCCAAGGACTTCGGGAAACCCGTGCGGATCGGCGTGAACTGGGGCAGCCTGGATCAGCAGGTGCTGGCCCGCCTGATGGACGAGAACACCGCCCAGGGAAGTCCGAAAAGCGGCACGGATGTGATGATCGACGCGATGGTGGTCTCCGCGCTGGAATCCGCGCAGTATGCCGAGGGGCTGGGGCTGCCGCACGACAGAATCCTGATCAGTGTGAAGGTCAGCAGCGCCCCGGAACTGTGGCAGGTGTACCGCCAGCTGGCCGCGCAGTGCGATTACCCGCTGCACCTGGGCCTGACCGAGGCGGGCATGGGCATGAAGGGCATCGTCGCCAGCAGCGTGGCCCTGGCGCCCCTGCTCACCGAGGGCATCGGCGACACCATTCGCGTGAGCCTCACGCCGGAGCCGGGGGCCAGCCGCAAACTGGAAGTCGAGGTCGCCCAGCAGATCCTCCAGAGCCTGAACCTGCGTCAATTCCTGCCACAGGTCACCAGTTGCCCCGGTTGCGGACGCACCACGTCGCAGTTTTTTCAGGAGCTCGCGCAGAAAATTCAGGATTACATCCGCGACCAGATGCCCGAGTGGAAAACCAAATACCCCGGCGTGGAGGACATGCAGGTGGCCGTCATGGGCTGCATCGTGAACGGCCCCGGCGAAAGCAAACACGCCAACATCGGCATTTCGTTGCCCGGAACCGGCGAAGACCCCCGCGCCCCGGTGTACCAGGACGGCAAGCTGCTGACCACCCTGAAAGGCCCCCGCATCGCCGAGGACTTCCAGGAATTGCTGGAAAAATACGTGCAGGAAAGGTACGGCCAGACGGTGACGGGCTGATGGCCATTTGGGGGTATGGCAGTTTCGACAACGACAGCGCCAGGGACTTCACGGCGGAAGTCGTTCAGGACGGGGAGGTCGCCTTGCGTGAGGCCTTCGAGGTGGTGCTTGACCCGGACATGGATTATGTCGAGGTCGAGGAAGGTGCGCGGGCGCTGGCGGCGGCTGAAATTCTTGCCGCTGTGCTGACGGGCGACACGCAACGCCTCACCGATGCGGGGCTAAGGTCCTGGGTTCAGAATGCCGATAAGACCAGCCCCAGTGACCTGCGGGGCCTCGCGGCGGAAGCGCTGAACCGGGTTCTGGCACCGGAAAGTGAACTGCCGGAACAGTGGGAAGACACCGCGGATAGCGGGGCCTGGCTCTCGGACGTGCAACGCCTGCGCTCAACCCTCGGCTAAAACGGGTTCCTGCACGCCCCGGAAAGGCTCCAGGGCTTCTTGCACCACTTCCAGCCCCGCGCCGGGTTTGTGCCCCTGCTCGCTCAGGGTGCGCTTGAAATGGCGTGCGCCGGGTTGACCCGCGAACAGCCCCAGCGTGTGCTTCATCATGCGATTTAAGGGCTGTCCGGCGGCCAGTTGCTCCGCCACGTAGGGCAGGAACGCCTCAATGGCCTCCAGCCGCGACACGGGCGGCACATTCTCACCGAAGATGTCGCGGTCGGCCGCCGAGAGAACAAAAGGCTCCTGATAAGCTGCCCGGCCGATCATCACGCCGTCCGCCCAAGTCAGGGCCTCCTGCGCCTGCTCAACCGTTTGGATGCCGCCGTTCAGCACGATGGTCAGGTGCGGGAAGTCCGCTTTCACGCGCTCGACCACGTCGTACCGCAGGGGCGGAATCTCGCGGTTTTCCTTCGGGGACAGGCCGCTCAGCCACGCTTTGCGGGCGTGCACGATGAACGTCTCGCAGCCCGCCGCTTCCACTGTGCGGATGAAGTGCGTCAGGTGCTCGTAACTGTCGAGGTCGTCGATGCCGATGCGGTGCTTCACCGTCACGGGCAGAGATGTGGCGGCCTTCATGGCTTCCACCGCCCGCGCCACCACGTCCGGCGTTCCCATCAGGCACGCGCCGAAATGGCCGCTGCTCACGCGGTCACTGGGGCAGCCGCAGTTCAGGTTGACCTCGTCGTACCCGTAGTCTGTGGCCATACGGGTGCATTCCGCCAGGGCCGCCGCGTCACTGCCGCCCAGTTGCAGGGCCAGCGGGTGCTCCACGTCGCTGAAGCCCAGGTGCCGCTCGCGGTCACCGTGCAGGATGGCGCCCGTCGTCACCATCTCCGTGTAAAGAAGCGTCTGTTTCGTCAACGTGCGGTGGAACACGCGGCAGTGCCTGTCCGTCCAATCCATCATCGGCGCGACGGACAGGGTGTAGGGGGGCAGGGCGCGAATCATAACGAAGCAGTTTACAAGGAAACAAACCAGAGAGAAACCGCGTCAACTCACGAAAGTCAACGCGGCAAAACAGGCAAGTTCAGCGTTTAGGAATGGCGTCCCCGGCATCAAAAGTCGTGCCGCTGCCGTCTGGGTCTAGGGTGTCCTCGGGCACTGGGCCGCTGTCTGCGGTGCTGCCCCCCGTGGGCGTATTAACGCGTCCGCTTTCGGATTCGTCGTAATGGCCGCTGCGGTCACTCATTTCATTGCCTGCATCTTCGGGCAACCCTGTTTTCTTGGGGTCAGTCATGCCCCAGGTTAGGCAGTGCGGCGTGGCCAGGGGTGAGTGAGAGCTTCAGCAAAAGCAGCGGCTTAACGAGGCTTAGGGCCGCTTACAATCAATCAAATGGCCCATTGTTCCTCTCCATCGACCCTCTCGCCTGTCCTGTGCATTTCCAGACGCTTCGCAATCCTGATGGAAGCCACATTCTCGGGGTTGATATTGGCCCGCACAGTACGGATTTGTTGCTTGAGCAACCACCCGACCATGCCTAGCGCTGCCTCTGCTGCCCATCCGTGGCCCTGAAAAGGCTCACCAATGACCCACGCCACGTCCGCAATGAATTCGCCTTCGTTGACTTCTAGAGTGGCCTGCACGTACCCGATAGCCTGCCCGGAACTTTTTTCTCGAATAATCCACTTCAGCCAACCCTGAGTTTCGTCCGCTGAGTGCCCCCGGCTTTGACGGGCATAACGTGAAGTTAATTCCTCCAGCGAAGGCGGTTCTCCGCCCGTGAACGTGTACAGGTTCGGTGAGGAGAGAACGCCAACCATCTCGGCGGCGTGTTCTTGCGTCAGGGGTTCCAACTCTAGATTGGGCGTTTCTATGGGTTGAGCCTGGGGCCAGTTCATCGGGTCATCCTCACTTTTACCGCACCAGTTCGTGCATTTCCCCGGCGCTGGTCAGGGCGAGCCAGTGCAGGGCGCGGCTGGCGGCGACGTACAGCAGGCGGCGTTCGTACTCCACGGCATTGTCGTAGGTCTGTTCGTTGGCCCCGGCGACGATGGCGGCGCTGAATTCCAGTCCCTTGGCCAGGTTCACGGGCAGGATCACCAGCCCGCCCTTGTAGCGGTGCTCCTGGGTGGTGATGGGCTGGGCGTCGGTGTCGAACTCGCGCAGTTCCTCGCTGAGGCGGTCGGCGTCGGCGGCGCGGCGCGTGACGATGGCAATGTTGGTGTGTCCGGCGGCGCGGGCGTCCTTCACGGCCTGGGCAATCAGGGGGCGTTCATCGGCCTGCCCGCTGTAGCGTTGCACTTCCGGGCCGTCGCGGTCTACGCCTCTGACGTCGGCGGCGCGGTTGTACGTGCTGGCAATGCGTGCGCCCAGCCCCGTAATCTGCCGGGTAGAGCGGAAGGTGCGACTCAGGGTCAGCACTTGCGCTCCGGACAGTTGCTCCTGCACGGCTTCCCAGCTACTCGGCCCCTTGTACCCGTGCATGCCCTGGTTCAAGTCGCCCAGCGCGGTGATGTGCCCGGTGCGGGCGGCACGTTGCAGGAGCGCGTACAGCAGGGGCGAGTAGTCCTGCGCTTCGTCCAGCACCACGTGATCGAAGGGTTCCAGGGTGCGCCCCACGACCCGCCCGATGCCCCCGGTGAAGGCTTGCACGGCCAGCATCAGCGGGAGTTCAGTCACGTCCGCGTGGGCGCGGCGCGGCGCAGGAATGCCCGAAAGTGGGTCGGCCAGCAGCAGGCGGATTTCCTTCTCGGTCAGCAGGCCGCTGGCGCCCAGCGCCGCCTGATCGGTGAGGAGGCGCCGGGCCTCGGTGACGGGCGTGGTGCTGGCGAAAATGCGGCCCAGCAGCGTGGTGAACGGCGTGGAGAGTTGCCGCTGGGCGCTGATTTCCTCGTTTTCAGGGACGTTCAGTTGCGCGAGGGCCTGTTCTTCCAGCAAGCGGCGGTAACCGGCGCGGTACCCGTCGAGCGGGTCGGCGGCGAACACGTCGTGCAGCAGGCCGAACAGTTGCGCCTCGGTAAACGTGACGGTCTGCGGGTCGCGCCCGCGCACTTCCACTCGTTCGCTGAAACTCTGGCCCTGGATGGCGGCGTTGAACTTGTTCCACAGGTGGGTGCGCACCACGTCCAGCATTCGCGCATCTCCAAGTAATTTGGCTTTGCGCCACGCCAGCGCCCGCCGGGCATTGTCGGAGTCGGTCAGCAGCAGGGTCAGGGTGCGGTCCGTGACCTCCAGTTTTTCCAGGCCCAGCAGGCCGGTGATCCACGTTTCCGGGGTAGTGACCACCACGCCCTGCAACTCCAGTTCCGGCAGGATTCGCGCCGCGTAAGCCGCCAGTACCCGGTTGGGCATCAAGACCATGCACGCTTCGGGCCGCGCCTGGTGAATGCCCCGGTCACGGTTCGTCATCCAGGCCAGGCGGTGAAAGCCGATGGTGGTTTTCCCGCTTCCCGCCGCGCCCTGAATAATCACGGGCGTGCCGGCGGGGTAACGCATGGCCTCGTTCTGCTCGGGTTGCAGCGTCTCCACCACGTCGCGCATGCCGGCCGTGCTCTGCTCCTGCAGGCGGCGCAGCAGCACTTCCTCGCGCCCGCCGGTGTCGCCGCCCTGCTCGTCGTCGTACAGGTCGGTCACGCGCAGCAGGTGCTTGTGCGCCACGTCCAGTTGCCGCCGCCGCTTGATGACCCCCTGACCGCCACGCCGGGGTGTCCAGCCCAGCGCGTCCGAGTAGAACAGGCTGCCCACCTCGGACTCCCAGCTGACGACGCTGTGCGCGCCTTTGGTATCCAGAAAAGCGTGCTTGCCGATGTAAAGTGTCTGCTCACGCCCGCCCACCCGCACCTTCAGGCTCCCGAAGTAAGGCTGATGAACGTGCACACTCAGCATGGCCGCGTGTTCCTCGGAGGTGTCCGCCATCGTCACGCTCGTTTCCAGGTCGGCCCCGGTGTTCCGATCCCGGTCTTCCCAGAACTCGATCTGACGGATCATCGCCGCGACCGTCTCGGTTAAATGCTCGCTTTCAACCTCAAAATCAGGGTGAACTTTCTGGGGGCGTTCCGCAACAGACATAACGAGAAGGGTAAAGCGTAAAGGCAGAAGGGTAAAGGGCCACCGGTTCCCGGCCCTCTGCTACCTTTCATCTGTGAGCCGCCCGAAGAACGTCAACGAGAAGAAGCAGAAGGTCAGGTTCTCCTGCGCGGCTGGGCGGGAGAAGGCCGCCCCGCTGGGGGAGGGCGCTTACGGGGATGTCCGCCCGGCCCTGCTGCCGCCGCGCCTGGATGGACTGCGGGCCCTGACGAAACCGGGCGTCCGGGGCTTCCCGGAGGTCGACGCGGCGCAGGCGCTGCTGGCGGGCACCCTGCGCAAAGATCGGGTCAAGGGCGAGGTGCTGGACCTGACGGCGATGGGCGGCCTGCTCGCCAGCCTGCCGGGCGTGACGTTGCGGGCAGTGGAGGGTTCCGCGCCCGCGCTGACGGTGTTGCGCGGCGCCGGTCTGGAACCGCAGGCGGCGGTGCCGGGCGACCCGTTGTCGGAACGCTGGCCGGAAAAGGCGAAAACGGTGGCGCTGGTGCTGGCGGGCGATCGGGGAAACGCCTACGCGCTCGCGCAGGTAGCCTGGGCGCACGCGAACACGCCCCCTGGCGGCACGCTTTACATCGCGGGCGACCGCGATAAAGGCTTCGACCGTTACGTCCGCGCGGCCGGAGCCGCCTTCGGCACGGGGGAAACAGTGGCGCGTGACGGCGGCATGCGCGTGGCGAAACTGGTGCGCCGTCCCGGCCCCACGCCGCCTCTGCCGCCCGCCGAGACTTACGAGGAAGACGGTCTGAAGGTCGTGGGCTTACCGGGGGTGTTCAGCGCCGCGAAACCGGACAGGGCGACCGCCCTGCTGCTGCGCGAGCTGGAGGGCCTGGACTTCAGCGGTCAAAGGGTGCTTGATCTGGGGTGCGGCACGGGCCTGATCGGCGCTTGGGCCGCAAAACGCGGGGCGGAGGTGACGCTGGTGGACGCCGACCTGCAAAGTGTCCGCAGCGCCCAGGCCACCCTGGATGCCAACGGTCTCGCCGGCGAGGTGCTTCACTCCGACGTCGGTGCCGAGCTCGGAGAGCGGCTGTTCGACGTGATTCTCACCAACCCTCCCTTTCATGTGGGGCGCGGTGTGGTGCTGGACGTGGCGCGGGAATTTATCGCCAGCGCGAACAAGCACCTCAAGCCCGGCGGCACGCTGTACGTCGTGGCGAATGAGCCGCTGCCCTACGAGAAACCTCTTGCCGACGTGGGGAACGTGGAGGAATGGGTACGTGAAGCGGGCTTCAAGGTCTTGAAAGTCAAGAAGCCTGAATAAAAGGGCACCTTTTCCTGGTTTCTATCGTATTCTGTGCTGTCCATACTGCCTTCTCCTCTTTCCTCGTCTTCAGCGCAGTGAGCCAACCCCTCTCCAAACCACCAATTTCGGCTAGTCCGTCCCTGTTTGCTAGACTGACGCGCTCCGGTCATGCCGTTCACCGCGCGGCGTGACCCAAAGGATTCCCGTTCTCTTCACTTTTTTCTGTCGCAGGAGGCTGCATGGCACCTGAAAGTAAACCCCGCACCCGCAGTAAAGTTACCGCCCCGGCCCCTGTTCAGGAAGAACCCAGGATCAAGACCGTGGAGAAACCCCGCGCCCGCACCAAGGCGGCGCGCCAGAGTGATGAGGTCACCGAAGCGAAAGCCCAGGCTCAGGCTGCGCCCGCCAGGAAGCCAGCCGCAGAAAAGCCGGTGAAGGCTGCCCCGGCACCGAAGGAAACGAAAGCGCCTGCCAGGAAACCTGCCGCCAAGAAAGCCGCCGACCAGGCCGATGACGCAGCGGCTGCCAGTTCTGGAGCTGCCAAGCCCAAAACGGCCAAGCCCAAAGCGGCCAGGGCCACCAAAAAGGCCGGCGAAGTTCCCGCTGATGGGAGCAGCGGCGCTGAGGCTCCGGCAAAAGGGAAAGCGGCGGCCAAAGCCCCTGCCAAGGCCAGCGTGGCCAAAGCGGCTCCTGCCAAAGGCGGCAGCGCCGAGAAGCCGTACTACGCGCATGCCAGCATTCAGGAACTGCTGAAAGCCGGCAAGGCCGCCGGGGTGCTGTCCAGCGAGGAAATCGCGGCGGCCCTCAGCACCGCCATGGAAGCCAACGGGCTTGACCCGGAAAGCGGCGAGGCCTTCGAGGACATGCAGCTGTTCCTGGCTGGACAGAACATTGAAGTGCAGGACCTCGACGAGGACGAAGAGGAGGAGGGCGATGAGCTGGAGGGCGAAGAGACCACCGCCGCCGCCAGTGACGACGACGAGGAGAAATACTTCGACGACATGCCCCGCGCCGTCAGCAACGACCCGGTGCGCCAGTACCTGCATGAGATCGGGCGCGTCTCGCTACTGACTCTGGAAGAAGAAATTGCGCTGGCCCGCCGCATCGAGGAAGGCGAGGAAGCCCGCAAAGTGCTGGACGAGGACGTGGAACTGGACGACCGGGGCCGCCGCCGCCTGATGCGCCAGATGGAAGACGGCGCGGCGGCCCGCCAGGGCTTGATCGAGGCCAACCTGCGCCTGGTAGTCAGCATTGCCAAGAAGTACACCGGGCGTGGCCTGGGCTTCCTGGACCTGATTCAGGAAGGCAACCAGGGCCTCATTCGCGCGGTGGAGAAGTTCGAGTACCGCCGCCGCTACAAGTTCTCCACCTACGCCACGTGGTGGATTCGTCAGGCCATCAACCGCGCCATCGCCGATCAGGCGCGCACCATCCGCATCCCGGTGCACATGGTCGAGACCATCAACAAGCTTACGCGCACGGCCCGGCAGCTCCAGCAGGAACTGAGCCGCGAGGCCACGCACGAGGAGATCGCCGAGGCGATGGGACCGGGCTGGGACGCCGCGAAAGTCGAGGAAGTCCAGAAAGTCAGCCAGGAGCCAGTGTCCCTCGAAACGCCTATCGGTGACGAGAAGGACAGCTTCTACGGCGACTTCATTCCCGACGAGAACCTCGATAGCCCAGTGGACAACGCTGCCAAGACGCTGCTCAGCGAGGAACTGGAGAAAGCCCTGTCCAAACTGACGGAGCGCGAGGCCATGGTCTTGAAGTTCCGCAAAGGTCTGGTGGACGGCCGCGAACATACGCTGGAGGAAGTGGGCCAGCGCTTCAACGTGACCCGTGAACGCATCCGCCAGATCGAGAACAAGGCCCTGCGCAAGCTGAAGTACCACGAGAGCCGCACCCGCAAACTCCGCGACTTCCTCGACTGAACCACCAAGTCTGTGCGCCGCTCCGGTCAACCGACCCGGGCGGCGCTTCGTTAGGCCATTTCGCCTAAGGGTGGCGGGAATCTGGCCGATGCGTTTCTGAAGTCTTTTCCGCACACTGGCTGCATGACCACGACTACTGTGAACATTTCACCTTTCGACCCGATGACGGCGCCAGACTCCCAGAAGCTCGCGGTGGGGCAATTGCTGGCCGACGCCTACGCTTTTGCTTATCCGGACGACCCACCCCTTTTGCCGGAAAAAGAAGCCCTCAGCCTCACCCACCTGACCCCCGGTGAACGGGCCGAGCACTTCGTGATCTGGGACGGTCTGATGGCAAAGGCGTGGGGGAGTCTCAGTTTCGACACGACACAGAACCTGCACGTCGCCCACGCACGCCTCTTCGTTCACCCCAGGTGCCGCCGTGAAGGACTGGCAACGGCCCTTCGCGGCGAACTGGAGCAGGTGGCGCGGCGTGAGGGACGCAGCACCGTTACCTTCGGCACCAGTTCCAGAGCCCCGGCAGGTGAGGCGTTCGCCCAGCAGCTGCACGCCCAGCCTGCCCTGCCCATGAAGGTCAGCCGCCTGGACATTCCCAGCGTGTCCCAGGAGTTGCTGCGGGCGTGGCAGGTTCGCCCCGCGAACGACCCGTACACCCTGCACGTCTGGACGCGCATTCCCGAAGCGCACCTGGAGCGCATGGCCGACATGATGATGGTCATGAACACCGCCCCCAAAGGTGACCTGGACATGGAGGACTGGGTCATCACTCCCGAGATGATTCGCGCCTGGGAAGGCATGATCGCGGAAGCGGGCGAGGTGCGCTACCTGATGGCCGTGGAGGACAGCCGCAGCGGGCAACTGGACGGCTACACCGAGGTGTTCTGGGACGCCGAACGCTCGGCGCTGGTGTACCAGGGAGCCACGGCCGTGCGCCCGGCGGCGCGGGGGCTGGGGTTGGGCAAGTGGCTCAAGGCCGCCATGCTGCGGCACGTGCAGGAGCATTGCCCTGGCGCCCGCTGGATTCGCACGAACAACGCCAACGTGAACGAAGCTATGCTGGGCATCAACGTGAGCATGGGCTTCGAGCCGTGGGCACAGTTCACCGAGTGGCAATTGAAACTGCCCCAGTAAGACCGGGTTCGTCGGGTTTCTGCCGCCTGCCTTGGTTGCTGCCCCTTATCTCCGACGCATCGCCCTTTGATCTGACCGCCCACCTTATAACCGCCCTGTCTGGCTCACCGGGGCGGTTTTTGGGCTTTCTGGCCTGCTACAGTCGTCGTTGTGCCTGGCCCTGAAGTCCTGCTGTACGGAATTCCTCTTGCTTTCCTGGCTGGTTTTATCGATGCGGTGGCGGGTGGCGGCGGCACCATTACCCTGCCGACCCTGTTCTTCATGGGCCTCAACCCGGCGCAGGTTGTCGCCACCAATAAACTTCTAGCCATTTTCGGCTCGGCCACTGCCACCTTGCAGTTCTGGCGCAAGGGCAACGTGGAAAAGGCGCTGGTGTTGCGCCTCATTCCCCTCGCTGTCATCGGCAGTGCCCTGGGGGCGTACCTGGTGCGCTTCATCGACCCCAATGCCTTCAAGACCCTGATGGGTTTCGTGATCCTGGGCGTCGGCGCCCTGGTCATCATGAACAAGAAATTCGGTCTGGAAGACAGGTATCCCGGCCTGACCGCCCGCACCCTGGCCCTGACCCTCCCCGGCGCGTTCATCATCGGCGTATACGACGGTTTCCTGGGGCCAGGCACCGGCACCTTCGCCATGTTCCTGTTCGCTCTGGCGGGCTTCAACCTCGTGCGCTCCAGCGGGAACGCCCGCACCATCAACTTCGCCACCAACCTCGGCGCGTTCGTCACCTTCCTGATCGGTGGACATATGGTGTTCTGGATCGGCCTGCCCATGGGCGTCGCCAACGCCCTCGGCGCCGCTCTGGGAGCCAGGATGGCCATGCTGCGCGGCAGCGCCTTCGTGAAATGGATGTACGGCATTATCGTCGTGCTGGTCGCTCTCAAGTTGTTTAGTGGGAAGTGACAGGAATTCCGCCCCTCCGTGAGGAAATCATCGGGAAGGATTGAGCAGGGCGTGGAAAAAGATGGCTGAGACTAATTGGTTCGTGCACATGGGAAAAGATGAGTCGAAGGGTGGCTCTCCCGCATTCACCCGTTCACTTCATCCCTTTATCTTTTGCCCACAACCGGCACCCCACCGCCCACAACCTTTCTCGCCCCACCTTTCCCACCTCCTGACTCCGGCACAATGGCCCTTATGACCGAGCAGGCTATTTTTGCGGGTGGGTGCTTCTGGTGTACCGAAGCGGTGCTCAAGGACGTGCGTGGCGTACAGAAAATCGAGAGTGGGTATATCGGCGGTCACGTGCCGAACCCGGATTACCGGGCGGTGTGTGGCGGCGATACGGGCCACGCCGAAGCGGTGCGCGTCACCTTCGATCCGTCATTGGTGAGCTTCCGGGATCTGCTGACCCTGTTCATGGTGACCCACGACCCCACGAGCCTGAACCGGCAGGGCGCGGATGTCGGCACGCAGTACCGCAGCGCCGTGTTTCCCCTGTCGCCCGGGCAGGAGCAGACGACCCGCGAGGTTATGGCGGAATTTGAGCAGCAGGAAACGTTCGGGAAACCCATCGTGACGACCATTGAACCCGCCAGCGAGTTCTACGTTGCTGAGGACTACCACCAGGACTACTTCGCCCGCAACCCCATGCAGCCGTACTGCGCCGCGGTCATCGCGCCGAAAGTCATCAAGGTGCGCAAGCACTACGCGGACATGCTGACGCGGTAAGGGGCCAGTGCAAACAAAAGCCCTGGGCTTCAGCCTGGAGCTGTTTTCCGCCTCACGCCTGATCACTCCTCAATACAGATATGTCCGCAATGCCAGTTCCAGCAGGGCTTTCTTGACCTCTGTGGCGTCATGCGGGCGTTTGCGCGGGTCTTCACGGGTCAAGGCGCGCCACAGGGGCGTAAGGGGGTCACGCGTGGGGGGAAGGGCCTCGCCGACTTCCGGCAGTTGGCCGTGGATGCCCCAGCCGAGGAGCACGCCCACGCCGTACAGGTCGTTCTCGGGGCCCAGGGAGTCGCCGCGCCGGGCTTCGGGGCTCAGGAAGGCGGCGGTGCCGATACGGGTGGGCATGGCCATGCCCTCGTAGGCGGGGCCGGACAGGTCGAAGTCCACCAGTTTGGCGCTGCCGTCGGGTTCCACCATGATGTTGTCGGGTTTGATGTCGCGGTGAACCAGCCCCCGGTCGTGCAGGAAGTGCAGGGCGTCCAGCAGATGCGAGAGGGTCAGCAAGAAGGCCTGGCGTTCTTCGACCAGCGCGGGTTTGCGCGTGTAGCGCTCGAACAGCGTGACGCCTCTGGCGTAGGTCGTGATCAGGGCGGGGGCCGTGTCGAAGGTGATCTGCGCCTGCACATGCGCCATGCGGGGGTGGTTCAGATTCAGGGCGTGCCGGAATTCGCGCTCGGCGAAGAGGGCCAGGTGAGGCGGAAAGATTTTTACGGCGCAGGGCTGACCTTCGCGGGTCACGCCAAAGTATACGACGCTGTGCGAGCCGCGCCCCAGGAGCCGCACGAGCTTCACGCCGTCACCGATCACGCGGCCCGCGATGGTCACGCTGACTCCCCGCAGTCAGGGCGCATGAAAGGCAGACAGGCGAACGCAGGGGAGACGGGTCACCACCGGCTCCGCGGAGCCAGACCTGATCATGGCAATTTTCGGGGATGAAGCCAGAGGGAGGAGGGGCGGTTCCATCGGTTAAACGTTACCTTACGCAAGCGTTAAAAGGGTAGAGGCCCGCTTTGCTTCGCCGTTGCAGGAGAAGTTCTAGCATGGGGCATGCGTGCCACTTTCAGTCTTACGGCCCTTCTGCTGACCTCCTGTGCGCTGGCCCAGGCGGTGCCCTCGATGGAAGGGCAGGTCGTCTACCAGGTCATGCCCGACCGCTTCTTCGACGGGGACGCCAGCAACAACTCCGGCGTCGACCGCTCGAACCTGCGGGCCTGGCATGGGGGAGACCTGGCCGGCCTGACGCAGAAACTGGCCTATATTCAGGATCTGGGGGCCACGGCGGTGTGGCTCACGCCTATCTACCGGCAGCAGGCGAAAAGCAGTTTCGACACGTCGGCCTACCACGGCTACTGGCCCGAGGACTTCCGGAATGTCGACCCGCACTTCGGTTCGCTGGCCACCTTCGACACGTTCACGAAGACCGCCAGAAACGCCGGAATGAAGGTCATTCTGGATCAGGTCATCAACCACGTCGGCTATGAGGCCAGCACCGTGACGCAGCACCCGGCGTGGTTTCATACGCCGGCGCAGTGTGACGCTGCGGCGGACAAGGACACCGTGTGCCCGCTGTCGGGCCTGCCCGACCTGAACCAGCAACTTCCCGAGGTGCGGCAGATGTTGCTGGGCAACGCCGACTTCTGGCGCGCACGCGGCGTGGACGCTTTCCGGTACGACGCCATCAAGCACGTGGATCAGGCGTTTTTAAAGGAACTGCTCGCCCGTGACCGGGCCGCCGGGACGTGGACGCTGGGCGAGTGGTATGACGCCGACACCAGCACCGTCGCCCAGTGGCAGAAAACCGGGTTCGACAGCCTGTTCCTGTTCAGCCTGCAAAATGCCCTGAAGCGCAGCATCATGAACGGCCAGAGCCTGCGCGGCGTGGCAGAAGTGCTGTCCCGCAGCAGCGAGTTGCCCCGTCCCGGCGAGGTGGCGCTGTTTCTCGACAATCACGACGTGCCGCGTTTCGCGCAGGCCACCCTTTTTGAGGATGAAGCGCCGCCACTCACGCGCTACGGCCTGCGGGCGCTGATGACGCTGCGCGGCATTCCGGTGATCTGGCAGGGCACCGAGATCGCCATGCGCGGCAGCACTGACCCGGACAACCGCCGCGACATGCGTTTCGAGAACCAGTGGAACGCCAGCGAGAAGATGGTGTTTGGGGCCACTAAAGTCGCCATTGCGGCCCGCAAGGCCAGCCCGGCCCTCAGCCAGGGCGAACAGAAGCTGCTGGCGGTGCCGGCGGTCTACGCGGACGATCTGTTGCTCCTGACCCGCGCCGGGGCAGGGCAGACCGTGCTGGCCGCGTGGCATAACGGCAAGGCGCGCCGCACCTTCTCCCTGCCCCTCAAGAACATGGGCCTCAGCGCCGCCGACCTGGCCGTCACCCGGTCGCTGTTCAGTGATCAGGACGCCAAAGTCAGCATCAGCCGGGGTTATCTGCACCTGAGCCTGCCGCCCAAGGACGCCGCCGCCTTTCCCCTGCACCAGGAAAAGTGAGTGGCGCTCTGGGACGGCTCACATTCAACTCGGCTAGGCTCGGGGCATGCGAAAGCTGCTGCCCCTTTTGCCTGCTTTGCCCCTCGCCCTGGCGGCCTGCACGCCCCCGGCGCTGCGCCCTCCCAGCAACCAGATCTACCCGCAGATGACCCTGCAGGGTAACACCATGGACGTTACCCTCATCAATGCTGGGCCTTACGACCTGCTGCTGGAAAATACCTGCCCGCGTCCCTTCGCCGTGAACTTCACCGAATACCCCGGCAAAGGCAGGGGTGGCCTGGAACCGCGCCAGCTGGACACCTGTTATGAGCAGAACCTGCGGCCGATCGCCTGGAAGGTCGGTGAGCGCCTGTCCGTGAGTGTGCCGGTGTCGTATCCGGCAGGCACACACACCTTCAAGGCGTTCGCCACCGTTCGCGCCCGGGTGCTGCAACCCAGAGGATTGATCAACAATTTCGCCAGCATGAACATCTCGTTGCCGGAAGTCAAATTCACCACCCAGTAAAAAAGCTGCCCGGTAAAAACCCTGGGATCACTCGTGTGGCCACTGAACCTGCGGCGGGAAAGGCGCTATGTTCGGGGGCGTGACTGAAGCGCGCCGCATTCTGGGCATCGATACCTCATGTGACGATACGGGCGTCGGCATCGTCGAGCTGGCCCCGGACGGGCAGGTGCGGGTGCTGGCCAACCGCGTCTGGTCGCAGACCGTTCACGCACAGTACGGCGGTGTGATGCCGGAACTGGCCAGCCGTGAGCACGTGGAACGCATCGACGACATTCTTCAGGAGGCCCTGAAGGAAGCTGGGCTGGCCCTGACCGACCTGCACGCGGTGGCGGCCACATCCGGGCCGGGCCTGGTGGGGGCGCTGCTGGTGGGCCTGATGTACAGCAAGGGCCTGGCGCAGGCGCTGGACGTGCCTTTCTACTCGGCGCACCACCTCGAAGGGCACATCTTCGCGGCGGCTTCTGAGGCCCTGCTGCAAACGCCTTACCTGGCGCTGGTCGTGTCGGGGGGGCACACGCACCTGTTCGACGTGCCGGCCCCCGGCAGGTACGACCTGGTCGGCGCCACCCGCGACGACGCCGCCGGGGAAGCCTTCGACAAGATCGCGCGCCTCGCCGGGCTGGGGTATCCGGGCGGGCCGGCCATCAGCGAGGCGGCCCAGCGCGGCGACCCCGGCAGCGTGCCCTTCAAGGAGCCGCTGCAAGGCCAGCAGGGCTTCGACTTCAGCTTCAGCGGCCTGAAAACTGCTGCCCTGCTGGCGCACCGGGGCGGAGCCACGCCGGAAAACCTGGCGGCTAGTTTCCAGCAGGCCGCCGTGAAATTCCTGGTCAAGACCACCGGGCGGGCCGCCGGGGCACTGGGGCGGCGCACGGTGGTGGTGTCCGGCGGGGTGGCCGCCAACGCCGCCTTGCGTGAGGCCTTCCAGCAGACGGGACTGAACGTCGTGTTTCCTGGCAAGGGCCTGAATACCGACAACGGCGCGATGATTGCGCTGGCCGGAGCTGCCGCCTTGCAGGCGGAAAAAGCGCCCAGTCCCCTGACCGTGGGCGCGGAGGCTTACGCGCCCCTCGCCAACACCTGAGCAGATTTCACATTCTCTTCCCCCGAAGGCCTGGAGACACCCAAAGAAAAGCTGGATGCCCTGTTGCAGGGGCATCCAGCTTCTGGCGTTCGGGCTTTAGCGTTGGGTGATGTTCACGGCCACCTGACCGTTCTGGTTACGCACGTCCAGCACGGCGCGGCTGTAGTTGCCGTAACCGCGCGTCCACTCGCTGCGCAGCCCACCGCTGTACTCGCGGATGGTCACCAGGCGGTAACCCTGAGCGCGCAGCTGGCTGGCGTACTGTTCATGCACTGTCTGCAGGCTGTACTGGTTGCCGTAGTATGTGTTCCAGCGGGGCACCGTTGTCCACTGATCCGAGTACACCGGCGCAGGACGCACAGGAGCAGGTTGTACGGGGGCCGGGCGAACCGGGGCCGAGTACACCGGCGCGGGTTGCACGTAGCTGTTGTCGTAAGCCACGCCGTTATACGCAACGACATTGTAGTAAGCGGTGTCCGAGCTCCAGGTGTTCTGCGGCACCGGGTTCACCACGATGCTCAGCGCCTGGGCCAGTTGCTGCTGCCCCTGCACGTTCACGGTGGCGAAGCTGTTCTGCTGGTTGCTGAAGGTGGCGATGTCATTGAGGTTCAGTGGCGCCGTGCTGGCCAGGGCCAGAACCTTGTTCAGGCCGTAAGGGGCGGCAATGTCGAAGGTAAAGGCCGCGCCGGGCTGCGGGAAGACCTTCGTGACATTGGCTTTGACGAAGTTGCTGCCGCCCGCGTAGCCGTTGGGCAGGATCATGTCCACCTGGCCCTGCGGATCGACGTTGAACAGGTACACGTAAGCGTCACGGTCAGCGCGGACATACAGGTGAATCTGCTCGCCGGGGGCGTAGTTGGGGACAGCGTTGCCGCTGTTGTCACGATCCGTCCAGACGTTCACGTTCACGTTGGTGGGCAGGGGGTTCACGATAATGCTCTGCGCCGTGATGCGCGGGGCAGCGCTGGCAGAACCGATCAGGGCAGTCAGGAGGGCCAGGGAAATCAGTTTACGCATGCCTTCATAGTGCCTGACCTGCTTGACGCGGGCCTGATGCAGTGACCCGACGGTCATGACTTTCCTCTCATCACGGCTTCACGCCGGAAAGCGCATGGCTCCCCGCCCAGCCGCCGGCGTTAGTATGCAGGTGACGTGAAGCTGCGCTTCGACCCTCACAACCCTCGATGTCACGACGCGCAAAGTTCTCCTGCGCTGCGCTGGCTGTTGCCTATGCGGCCAGCCTTGGCGGTGTTTCTCCCAGCATGGCGGCGTGGGCCCCTGATGGGTGTGCTGTGGCTGTGTACTTGGCTCTGTACCGGCCTGGCTGGATCCAGTCTGGCCGCGCGTCACGAGCCTGCGCCCGTAGCGTCGCCTGAACGCCCTCGCCCGAAAGCTGCCCCGACGCATGTTCCCGAACATTCCCCCAGGGCTTCAGACGAGACAGCTCACCAGGCGAAGGGAGCACAGGCCGTGAACCCACCTCAGGGCGCGGCCGCTAAACCGGCCGCCTCCACTTCAGGTGGGTCTGTGGCGGCGGCGGCTGGACTGAGGCTCGGATCGTACCGCCTGCTGCCACCCTTGCCGGGTGAAAAACGTCTCCTGACCCTGGAGTTTGGTCACGTGAAAATGAGCGTGACGCGCACGCAACTGCTGGCGCTGCCGACCGCGACCCTCACCACCCGGCATGCCCAGCTTGGCCGCACCTTCACTTATCAGGGCGTGCTGCTGCGTACCCTGGCGTCCGCCATGCACACGCTGGGCCAGGACATGCGCGTGTACGGCAGCAACGGTTACGTGGCCACCATTGCCGCGCACGACTACATGACCGCCCCCATCATCCTGGCGCACACCGCCGATGGCAAACCCATCAGCATCCTGGAAAAAGGCCCCCTGACCATCGTGCTGCCCTCCAACACGCCCCGCTTTGAACAGAAGGGCGATTACTGGGTGTGGTTCGTGAACCGGATGACGCCGGTGCCCGGCCATTGACCATGACGCCTTCCTCGCCGCGCTCCCCAACACCGCCTGCCCCGACCCCTCCAATTGCTGCCCCTCCATCTTCTGCGCCGCGCGGGCTGACCCACTGGCTTCACCAGCTTCACCTGTTGCGCACCGTTCCCAGGGGTGTGCTGCTGCGCGAGGTGGGCCTGGCTGCCCTGCCGCTGCTGCTCAGTTTCTCGCTGCTGACCCTGAGTGCCCTGCCCGCCTTTCACGCCATTCAGGTCGGGCGCGGTCGCCAGGGCTTTTACTCCTATCAGGGCCTGGTGCAGGACATTCAGGCGTACCGCATCGCCCTGATGGATCACCAGGCCAGCCCTCAAGACCGCCGCGAAGCGTACCAGCGGGCGCTGTCCAGTACGCGCACGCCGGGGCAATTCGTGGCTCTGCGGGAGATCGAGACTTTCGGGGATGCCAGGCTGAACCACATCAATCAACTCATGGGCACCAATACCCTTCAGAGTGTGGGCCAGGCGGCGCAGGAAGCCAGCTTGCTCAACGCCCAGACCAACAGTTACCTGAGTTCCGTCGCCAGCCGCAACGTGCAGGCCCTGGGGGTCATGCGCCTGGCGCTGCTGGGCACCGCCGTCCTGACGGGTTTTCTCAGCATGGCCCTGATTGGCCGCGCCCTGTGGCTGTGGCGGGCCGAACGGGAACGGCAGCTGCGCCGTGACGCCCGTCAGCGCGAGGCCCTCAGCATGGCCAGCCACGAACTGCGCCGTCCCCTTCAGAAACTCCTGCTGCTCAGTGACCTGCTGCGCCAGGTCGAATGCCCCGAGGAACGCCAGCAACTCCTGACGCAGATCGAGGAGAGCGCCGCTCAGATCGCCAGCCGCGCCGACCTGAGCCGCCTGAATGATCTGTACCTGGACGTGACCCTGAAACTGGCCTGCCGTGACCTGCGCAGCGCCCTGCACGGCGCCGGTTCCGGCAACACCCGCGTGCGCGTGCACCTGCCCGATACCCCCCTGACCTGGCTGGTGGACATCGACCGTGTCCGGCAGATGGTGGAGAACCTGGTCGAGAACGCCCTGAAGTACACCTTCGGCCCGGTGGAAGTCACCCTGGACATGCATGACGGTCAGCCGCGCATCCGGGTGCGGGATTTCGGCGAGGGCGTTCCTGTGTCCCTTCAGGAACGGGTCTTCATGCCCTTTGAACGCGGCCCGCGCGGCCTGGTGCAGGGGCAAGGGCTGGGGCTTTCGCTGGTGCGGCGCTACGCCCGTGCGCACGGCGGCGACGTCACCCTGATCAAATGCCCCGGGGGGCCAGGCATGGTCGCCATTGTGACCCTGGGCCACCCCGATTCCACCCTGGCGTCCACCCGCCTCTGATCCCGTTTCAACCTCTTTTCCTCGAAGCCGAGAGATTTACTTCACGCTGCCCAGCTCCATCCAGGCTCACTTTGCTGGTGTGCCCACAACCGAGTCACCCTAACAGGAACAAGGGATCTGGAATGCACGCTGAAGGAACGACATTTGACGCTTTCGATCAGGAACTGGATGGTGCACTGATCAGGACTTCATCTTCTGACTGGCTGCTTTGGCTCCTGGCCTGGCTGGGCGTGGGGCGGGTGGCCCAGCCCCTTGCCCTTCCCGCCGCGTGAGCTGATCGAAAGCGGGTTCGCCGGGGCCGCCCAGTGCCAGGGCCAGCGCCCCCACACCCAGCAGCAGAGCCTCTGCCGTGCCGTTGCCGCCGGAAAGAATCCGGTTCCAGGGAGTGAAGTAAAGAGTGAGGGCCATCACCCCGCTCAGCAGCGCGGCAATGGGGCGTGTGCCCAGCCCCAGGCACAGCAGCAGGCCGCCGGCCAGTTGCAGCGTGGCGACCAGCGGAGCCGTCAGCAGCGGCAAAGGCACGTTCCACGCCTGAAACTGGCCCGTGACACTGGACAGGCCCTGCACGAAAATGGCCTGAAAGCCGTGCGCGGCGAACACCGCGCCAAGCGCCAGACGCAGGAGGGCCAGGGCCAGCAGCGGACGCCGGGTCATGCCCTCAGTCTAAACCATGTCCCAGGTCACATTTGCTGAAGGGTTCTGCGTGAACTCGCTTCAGATGCCCTGAATCACGGCCAGTTGCCGCGACAATTCCTGCATCACATCCCCGACCGCCGTGACTCCGGCATTCAGCAGGCGCGTGTACTCGTCCACGGTGATCGGCCCCAGTTCCGCGCCGCCCTGCACCTCGATCAGCTTCCCGTCGCTGGTGGCAATCACGTTCAGGTCGGCCCGCGCCACCTTGTCCTCGGCGTAATCCAGGTCGACGCGCAACTCCTCGCCGACGAGACCCACGCTGATCGCCCCGACATTGTGTACCACCGGCCACTCGCTGAGTTTGCCGCTGTGAATCAGGCGGTCACAAAAATCATGCAGAGCCGCGTGGCCTGCCAGGACGCTCGCCACCCGCGTCCCCCCGTCGGCCACCAGCACGTCGCAGTCCACGTACAGCGTCTGATTGCGGAAGTGCCGCAAGTCCATGCTGGCACGCAGGGCACGGCCCAGCAGGCGCTGAATCTCGTGGCGCCGCCCGTTCTGAAGGTTGCGTTCCCGCGCCTGACGGTCGCTGGTGGCGCGCGGCAGCATGGCGTACTCGGCCGTCAACCAGCCCTCCTTCGAGCCGCGCATGTGCGGAGCGGGTTTGTCTTCCAGCGTGACGGTCGCCAGGATCTCGGTGCGGCCCATCTTCAGGTGGGCGCTGCCGGGCGCGTGCGGGTTCACGCCACGCACCACGTGAACGGCGCGCGGCGTCAGGGCATCTCTGTCCTGACGGACGGGGGTTTTCGTTGATGGGGTCATGTGTCGATATGCTCGATTCTCAGCGGTGCACGGTGCGCTGCGGTGAGGTGCGCCTCATTCTGCACTTTTTCACCCAGCAGCGAGGCCATCACGCCCGCGTACCGCTCGACTTCACCCGTGACGAAGTACCGCACCTCACCCGGTTCAGTCCCCGAGGTCAACAGCTCACCGCCTCCCAGCACGTTGCGGGTGTGCCGGGCCACCGCCGCGCCGCTGTCGACCAGCCCAAACGCCCCGCCGAACTCGGCCTCGATGCTGCCCTTCAGAAAGGGATAATGCGTGCAGCCCAGCACCAGTTGATCGGCTCCGGCTTCCCGCAGGGGCGTCAGCACCTCGCGCAGCACCGCCCGCGCCTCCGGGCCGTCCGCTTTGCCCGCCTCCACCAGCGGCACCAGCTCGGGGCTCACGGCCTTGAGCACCTGCACCCCCGCCGGATCCGCGAATTCCCTGATCACGTCGTTCAGCAGGGTGCCGCGCATGGTGCCGGGGGTCGCCAGCACCCCCACCACACCCGTTCGCGTGGCCTGCACCGCCGGTTTGACCGCTGGCACCAGCCCGATGATGGGCATGTTGAACCGGGCCCGCAGGTGCGCCAGGCTGAACGCCGACGACGTGTTGCACGCGTTCACCACCGCTTTGACGCCCAGCCCGTGCAGCGCCGTCACCGCCCGGTCCGTCAGGTCACGAATTTCAGCGTCACTCCTTGCGCCGTAGGGGACGTGCGCCGTGTCCGCCAGGTAGACGAAAGCCTCGTGCGGCATGGCGCGGCGCAGGTCGGCCAGAATACTTAACCCCCCCACGCCAGAATCGAACACGCCAATGGGAAGGTCACGGCTCATCACGCCAGAAATGATAAGCGATGACGCCTCGGCCTCCGGCGCAGGGCCGCCACCGCGAGTCCAGACTTCTCGATGCTGAAAGAGTACGTAACCCAGATATTTTTCCCCGGGCTTTCTTTCAGGTCATCACTTTCAGGGTCAGTGCCCCGAACTCTTTCTCCCACAGGTCGGCTTTCTGCTGGAGGCCCGTGACGTCCAGCGGGGAAGCTCCCTGAACGTGCAGCGCCCAGCCGTTCTTGCTGCGGGTCAACGACTCCACCGACGCGTTGCCGGAGTGAGAGCGGTCCAAGCCGTCGGCCACGCGCAGAATAGCGGCCAGGCGCGACACCAGCCTCTGGTCGGCGGGCAGCAGCGCCATGAACTCGGGGTGCGATGGTCGGGGGGGACTCTTGCGGTGGTAGCGGGCAATCTGCGCGATCAGCTCAATTTCACGCGGACTGAAGCCGCGCAGCCCCGCGTGGCGAATCAGGTAGGCGCTGTGCTTGTGGTGACTGCTCTGCGCCACGATCAGGCCCGTCTCGTGCAGGGCCGCCGCCGCCGTCAGCAGGCTGCGGGCGTCCTCCGGGAAGTCCTCACCGGCCTCCTGTAAAGCCCCCAGCAGGTCGCGCGACAGTTGCGCCACCTGTTGCCCGTGTACCGGGTTCACGCCGAACCGCTCGGCGGTGGCCAGCACGCTGCGCTGCCGCGCACTCAGGCCACTTTTAAAGGAGCTGAAGCGCGACAGTTCCTCCAGCAGCATGCCTTCTCGCAGCGCGCCCTCGCTGACCGTCACCACGCCCGCACTCAGCATGTCCAGCGCCGCGTGCAGCACCGTCAGGCCCGCCACGATGGTGTCCAGGCGGCGTTCCAGGCCGGGGAACTTGTGCCGCGCCGCTGGTTTCGTGCCCGTCACGCGCCCCAGCAGGTTCGCCAGTTCGGTCAGGGTGAACTGCGTTCCGTTCACGCTGCTCACCTGACCGCGCGAGGCGGCGATGGCTATGGCCGCCGCCTGCGCCGTGCCGCTCGACAGAATAAAACGCGTGCCAGGACGCGCCTGAAAAGTCGGCTGGTGCGGGGCGAGCTGCCGCCTGACCTCCTGGCGCAGGGCCTTGATCTGCGCGGCCTTGCCCACGCCGTCCGGCACGAACGCCCCCGTCATGCGAATGCTGCCCAGCGGCAGGCTCTGCACCGCTTCCGGATGGGTGGCGTTCCCGCGCACAAATTCCAGGCTGCCGCCCCCCAGGTCGAGCAGCACGTTGTCATCCCCCATGTCCACGCTGCTGGCCACACCCAGGTAAGTCAGTTCGCCTTCACGTTCACCGCTGATGATGGTGGGGTAGATGCCGGTGCGCTCCCGCATGCGCTCAGCCACCGCCGCGCCATTGGGCGCTTCGCGCAGGGCGCTGGTGGCGTACACCCGCACTTCCGCCGCGCCCGCGCCCAGCGCCAGTTCCCGGAAACGTGTCAGTGCCGACGCCAGCCGGTCTTCACCTTCCGCCGTCAGCGTGCCGTCCGGCGCGAGGCACTCGCCCAGGCGCGTGGCGTCCTTCAGCGCGTCCAGAACGCGGTAACCATTTTCTCCTTCTGTCTGTGCAATCAACAGGTGACTGGAACTCGTGCCCACATCCGCAACGGCGACCCTCATACCCGCAGCATAAAGCGCCCCGCCAGGAAAACATCAGCCCAGGCGGCCCACCCCCGTCCCGAATCCCCGCTGAAACTCGGGCGCGTGGTGTTCTGGCCGCCCAGCGCGAACAAAGGCCCGCCGGGAACGGAAGCGGCCCTGTCCCATTAAGCGGACGCCGCCTTCAGAGCTTTCGCCAAATCCCTCCATTCACACGTTAAAGTGGGAAGGCTTAAAGGAGGCACACATGCTCGTAACCGGTAAGGACATCCTCGTTCCCGCCCGCGCAGGCAAGTACGGGGTTGGCGCGTTCAACACCAACAACATGGAGATCACCCAGGCGATCATCCACACCGCCGAGAAACTCCGCAGCCCCGTCATCGTGCAGATGAGCGAAGGGGCCATCAAGTACGGCGGACAGGATCTGGCGAATATCGTCAAGGACCTGGCGACCCGCGCGACCGTGCCCGTCGCCCTGCACCTCGATCACGGCAGCAGCTACGAATCCTGCCTGAAGGCCATCAAGATGGGCTTTACCAGCGTGATGATCGACGCCTCGCACCATCCCTTCGAGGAAAACATCGCCGAGACCAGGCGTGTCGTAGAAGCCGCGCACATCATGGGCATCAGCGTGGAGGCCGAGCTCGGCCGCCTGGGCGGCATCGAGGAACACATCGTCGTGGACGAGAAAGACGCCTTCCTGACCGACCCCGAGGAAGCCGTGCAGTTTATCGAGCAGACCGGCACCGACTACCTGGCGATTGCCATCGGCACCAGCCACGGCGCGTACAAGGGCAAGGGCCGCCCCTACATCGACCAGGCCCGCATTGCCCGTATCGGTGAACTGACCACCATTCCGCTGGTCGCGCACGGCAGCAGCGGCGTGCCTGCCGAAATCACCCGCCGTTTCCGCGAGTCGGGCGGCGAGATCGGGGACGCTGTGGGCATCGCCGACGACGACCTGCGCGAAGCCTGCCAGCACGGCATCGCCAAGGTGAACGTGGACACTGACCTGAGGCTGGCCAGCACCGTGGGCATCCGCGAAGTGCTGAAGAACACACCCAAGGAATTCGACCCGCGCAAGATCTTCGGGCCGGCCCGCGAAGTGATGAGCCAGATCGTCGAGCACAAGATGGGCGTGCTGGGCAGTGTCGGCAAAGCCTGACCACCTGACCTGCGCATCTGCACAGCGGTTTTGAACCGCCCCCGCCTTAACTGATTCCCGCCTGACCGTAGACTCAGCGTCCGTGAGTCTTCAGGCGGGAATTTCTCACCTTTCCCGCCTATGCTCTTGCTGTTTATGCTGTTCCCCTGCTTGCCGCTACGCCGCGCTCCCTGGGTTACCCTGCCCAGAATCGCGGCGTTGAGCGGCGTGGTGCTGGGCAGCCTGGCCCTCACGCAGGGGGCGGCGGTGCCCAGCACCACCCCTGGCGTACCGGCCAGCCTGCCCGCCACAACCGCCACGCGTCTGGCCGGCCTGCTGCCGGGCACCGGCCAGGTCGTGCAGATCATGCAGCTCGGGTCGCGCCTGACCGCCGTGGACTTGCAGAACAGGGTGCTGGAGGTGGGCGGCAGCCGCGAAGCCTTGCAGGCGGTGCTGGCGGTGATCGCCCGGGGCGGCATGCCCGTTTACGACGAACGCCTGGGCATCAGCAAGGCGGAATTCGGCAAGTATTTGGCCTTCCAGCCGCTGCTGATCCCCACGGGCAAAACCGTGAAACTGCCGGTCACGCGGGACGCCAGCCGCGTCACTTTTCTGGATTCCCCGGCCCTCAGTGTCCTGCGCGGCCTGAGTTTCGACCTGCGTACCGGCGAGGTAAGGATTCCCGAGGGCTTTACCATCAAGCCCGTCAGCATCACTCCCAGTTCGGCCCCGGACCGCACGCTGGACATCAAACAGGCCTTCATCTGGAACATGAAGGCGTATAACGCCAGCACCCAGAACGGCGTGAGCGGCCAGCTCTGGCTGTACCACCTGACCAGCGGCCAGGTCGTTATCGGATACAAGCGCATGAGCATGATCAAGGGTATTCCCAACGACGGTGACCTGATGATCTCCTACCAGCGCTGAGGAGCAGGAAAAGTGAAGAGGACTGCCGTAGGCGATAGAACATGCCGCATGTTTTCTCGGTTATCCATCTGGGCAGCTCTTATGGGCGCTGTGGCAGCGCCAGACCGGCGTTTTCATACTGTTCTTCGAGGGCGTCGAGTGGGCTGATGTTCACCTGACCTCTCATCAAGATGTCCTCATGCTTCCTTCAGGGGGCGTCAAGTGGCGCTCTGTAGGCTAAGCAGCATGAAACGAAGTTACGCCTTCCTGACGACGCTCGGCGTCGCCCTTGCCCTTGGTACGGCCAGCCAGGCCAGTGCCGGAACGCTCTCTCCGACCCTGTTGCAACGCGCCAAGGCGGGCGACCAGACGCCGGTCGGGGTGATTGTTCGCTTTAACGTCTCGAACACGACCAAGGGCCGTGCCCTCTACAAGAACCTGCGTGGTCAGCTGAACAGCCAGATCGCCAAACTCGGGCCGTCGGCCGGATTCCTCAAGCAGGCCATCAACAGCAAGAAGACCACCGAACTGTGGCTCGATCAGAGCATCTACCTGCCCATGACGCCCGTGCAGGCCCGCGCAGTGTCGCTGCTGCCCTTCGTCTCGGAGGTGTTCGAGAACTTCAAGGTGCAGGTGCCCCGCGCGGTGGCCCTCAGCACGGCGAGTGCGCCCGCCGGCACGCCGTGGTTCCTGGACAAGATCGGGGCGCCGCAGGCCTGGGCCGCCGGCTTCAAAGGCCAGAACGTCCGCATCGGGCACCTGGACAGCGGCATTAACATCAACCACCCGGACCTGGCCGGCAAACTGGCTGCCTACGCGGAATTCAACGGCGACGGTGACCGGGTGAACAGCCAGCCGCACGACACCACCGACCACGGCACGCACACTGCCGGCCTGCTGGTCGGCAACAAGACTGGCGTGGCGCCCAGCGCCAAGGTCATCAGCGCCCTGGTGCTGCCGAACAACGAAGGGACGTTCGCGCAGGTCATCGCGGGTATGCAGTGGGTGCTCGACCCCGACAACAACGCCGACACCGACGACGGCGCGGACGTCGTGAACATGAGCCTCGGTATTCCCGGCACCTACGACGAGTTCATCGTGCCGGTGCAGAACATGCTGAAAGCCGGCGTGGTTCCGGTGTTCGCCATCGGCAACTTCGGCCCGGCGTCGGGTTCCACCGGCAGCCCCGGCAACCTGCCGGACGCCATCGGCGTGGGAGCGGTCGGGCAAGACGGCCAGGTCGCCAGCTTCAGCAGCCGTGGCCCCGTCGCGTGGCAGGGCAAAATCAACGGCGTATTCGTGAAACCCGATATCGCCGCGCCGGGCGTGGACATCACCAGCACTTTCCCCAACGGTGCCTACGGCTCCAAGAGCGGCAGCAGCCAGGCCAGCCCGATCACGGCGGGCGCGGTGGCGGTGCTGCTTTCCGCCAAACCGGGCACCAGCGTGGACGCCATCAAGAACGCGCTGTACACCAGTGCCAGCAACGCCGGCAGCAAGAACAACAATGTGGGTTACGGCCTGATCAGCATCCCTGGCGCACTGGGCAAACTGGGCCTGACGACCTCGGCCCCCGCGCCTAAACCTACCCCGACGCCCACGCCGGCTCCGGCTCCGGCTCCCACCCCCGCACCTAAACCCACGCCAGCACCAACACCGGCCCCGACTCCTGCACCAGCTCCGGCACCCAAACCGACCCCCGCGCCGACGCCGACCCCCACACCGGCCCCAGCTCCCAAACCGACGCCGGCCCCGACACCCACGCCAGCTCCGGCTCCCAAGCCCACCCCGACGCCTACTCCGCCTGCGGCGACCCCGACGGCTCCCAGCGGCTACACCCTGTGCGCCGTGGAGGGCGGCACCTGCACCAACGTCGCCAACAAACAAGTGGCCTTCGGTACGGCCGGCAAGTATGTCTTCGGCACCAACGACGCCTCGCCGACCTTCAAGTGCACCGTCGCCGAATGGGGCGGCAACGACCCGTCCCCCGGCGCTGTCAAGGGCTGCTTCGTGAAAGGCGCGGCTGCACCCGCTCCTGCCCCGACGCCTGCTCCTGCTCCCGCCCCCGTGCAGCCCAGCGGCCAGAAACCCAGCGTACTGCTGGTCGACGACGACATGGGCCAGGGCGCCGACGTGACGACCTTCCTGCGCGACGCCATCAAGGCCAATGCCTCCAGCGCCCTGGTATGGAATGTGCAGACGCAAGGTGCCGTGCCACTCAGCGAGCTGCGCCGTGCCCAGGTGGTCGTGTGGGCCACCGGCGAGAACTACCAGGGCACCATTACCGCCGCTGACCAGAACACCCTGGCGCAGTACCTCCAGGGTGGCGGGAAACTGCTGGTGACCGGGCAGGACATCGGCTACGACATTGGGGGCAGCAGCTTCTACCAGAACTTCCTGAAAACCCGTTTCATTGCCGACAGCAGCGGCACGCCCGTGTTCGTGACTGGCGGGGCCTTCGGCAACACCAAATACACCCTGAATGCCCAGGGCAGCGCCGGCAATCAGATGTATCCAGACGTGATCGCCGACCTGAGTGGCGGGCAGACCGTCGCCAGCTGGGGCGCGGCCAACGCCACCGCCGGCACCATCACTGCCCAGAGCATCCGTGTCGACCCGAACAAGCAGCGGGCCGCCAAGAAAGTTCAGGATCAGCGTGGGCAGGTGGTCGACCTGGCTTCTAACGTGGTCGGCTCGCTGCTGAACCAGATTCTGGGCGGCAACACCCAGGCCCAGGCACAGAACCGCACCCGCGTGCAGGCCCAGAGTGCTGGCGACAATGCCGGAGCTATCGTCCTGAACGATGCCGGACGCTACCGCACCGTCAACATGGGCTTCGGCATCGAGGGCCTCAGCCCCCAGAGCCGCAGCATCCTGATGAAGACCGCCTTCGACTGGCTGATGAGGTAAACCAGACCGGCCCCGCCAATGTTCCAGGGCCGCCAGTCAAAACCCCCGATGTCACGTCGGGGGTTTTTCTTTGTGCTGTCAGGTTTTCAGAGGGATACAGCTCCGGCGGTTCACTGCATGGTGCGGGGCAAGTCCTGGGTAGGCAGGATTTTCTTCGGTTCACGGAACTCGATGTTCTCCCACTCTCCCTCTTCAATGATCTGCAGGGCGGGGTTCAGGGCCTGGAAGTGTCCCACGACTTCCTGCACCAGATCGTCAGGTGTGCTGGCCGCACTGGTAATCCCGATGCTGCGAACGCCGCCGAGGTCGATGTCCTTCAGGTCGGCGGCCGTTTCCAGCCGGTAGGCGCGTCCGCAGGTTTCCGCCGCGAGTTCCAGCAGGCGCATGCCGTTGCTGGAGTGGGTGCTGGTCAGCACCAGAAAAACCTCCACCTGCGGCGCAATGTTTTTCACGGCGTCCTGGCGGTTTTTGGTGGCGTAGCACAGGTCTTCGCTGGGCGGCACCACCAGCGCCGGGAAACGCCCTTTCAGGATGTCGATGGTGCGCCGGGTGTCGTCCACGCTGAGGGTCGTCTGGGTCAGCACCACCAGTTTTTCGGGGTCTGGCACCTGCACGGTGTGCGGGTCGTTCAGGCCCGCCCCGGACTTGCCCAGCACGCCGACCAGAATGGTGTTGTCGGGGGCCTCGCCCTGCGTGCCGATCACCTCCTGATGGCGCGCACTGTCGCCGATCAGCAGGATGGTGAAGCCCTCGCGCGCGTATTTCTTGGCCTCGGTGTGGACTTTGGTCACCAGCGGACAGGTGGCGTCGATGGTGGCCAGGCCCAGGGCGCGGGCCCGTTCGCGCACGGCAGGGCTGATACCGTGCGCGCTGAAGACCACCGTGTCGCCACCCTCCGGCAAATGCTCGATGGCGTTCAGATCCTCCACGAAGTGAACGTTGCCGCCCCGCTCCAGCCGCTCGACCACGGTGTGGTTATGAACGATGGAGTGGTACACCGTGACCGGGCGGGGTTCCTGCGCCGCGGCCCGCTCCACCGCCTGAATGGCCATGACGACGCCCGCGCAGAATCCGCGTGGTTTCGCCAGGTAAAGTTTCTCGACCATGGCTCCAGTCTAAAGGCCCGGCTGCCCGTTGCTGCGGCGCGGCCCACGTTCCTGTTCCTGCTTGGGCAGGGCCGGCGGGTTGTGCTCCAGCGGACGCACGAACCGGAGCCAGCCGGGCGGCGCCACGGCCTGACTCTGCCGCGCCCACACGGCATTGAAACTCTCTTCCTGCTCGCGGACAGCCTGCGCGTCCGAGGTCGCCACGAAGGCCTCGTTCAGTCCGGCCGGCCCCCACGAGCTGAAGTGGAAATTCATGCTGCCCACCGCCACCATGCCGTGATCCACGCTCAGGGCCTTGGTGTGCATGTTGAAGTTGACGTAGCGGGCCTCGAACAGCTGATCCAGACCGCGCCTTCTGGCCTCGTAGCGCATCAGGGCGATGCCGCTGCGGTTAGCCCCCGCCCCGAAACCGTAATTGACGGTCAGGACGCGCACCCGCACGCCGCGTTCCATGGCCCGCAGCAGCGCCGCCAGGTAGGGCGGGAACGTTTCGCTTCCGCAATTGTCCGGCCCCAGGTAGGCCGCCCAGCAGTTCAGCGCGGGGCTGAAGTCCGCCTGCATCAGGTCTATTTCCTGCCTGGCCGCGTCGATCAGGGCCAGCTGTGCCCGGTCGGCCTCGTCCACGCCGCCCGCCCGGCGGTACAGCAGGAAAGCCCGCGCCCCCCCTGCTACTGACCCCGTCACTGGCCCCGCCGTGAGCGCCTGCTGCGCGGCGTCCGGGTGGCTGACCGGATCGGGCGGCCTCAGGAAGCACACGCGTGACACTTCGCTGGCTGCCACGTTCGCCGGGCAGCGCACCTGCCTGGAGAAGCGCCACAGGTCGTCGAAGATGGCCACGCCCTGCTGCGCCAGCGGGCCACGGATGCGGATTCCCAGGTCGTGCAGGTCGCGCCCGCCCGGTTCACTGCTCGGCAGGTGCCAGTTGGTGAAGTTGAACCCCGCCACGCCCACGTCCTGACCGTCGATCACGTGCAGTTTCACGTGGCTGTGCGGAATCACCGAGTAATTCATGACCGTGACCTGCCAGCCCAGCCGCGCATCGGCCAGCGGCACCTGCAACTGCCGCAGGTCACGCACCAGTTCCAGCGCGTAAGTGCCGCCGTCCTCGCGCTTCAGATCCGGAAAGCCGCCCAGAATCACGCGCACGGTCATGCCCTGCGGGTAGTTCTGCGGGGTGGCCGCGACCTTGGCGTACAGGTCGCGCACCCCCTGGGCGAAGATATATCCGGGGTTGCCCGGTCCGCTGTGCCACTCCATGCTGGTCAGCAGCACCTCGCGCCGCGCTTCCCGCACCTGCGCCGCGATCTGCATGAAGGCGTCCGGGACTTCAGGCGTGCGCGGGGTGCGCTGGTACGCCACGAACGCGTTGCCGCACGACAGGTCGGGCTGGCGCTGCGTCTGCTGCCACACTGCGCGTTCCAGCGGGTTCCCGGGCGGCGGGCAGGCCGGGACACCCAGAACCTGCGGCGGCAGCAGCGGCCCGAACCCCAGCGCCAGTCGCGCGGCCTCAGCGGCCCCGGACGTGAAGGTCAGGGCCGTGGATGCCAGCACACTCAGGAGGAAAGGCCGCCAGTTCACCGCGCCAGCATAGCCTCTGCCGGCGCTCAGGAATGAGGAAATTGCCCTCTGAGCCGCGGCATCAGGGAACATGAAGGCTCAGCGCGCGAAGGCTCGGCGCACCGGACACGCCGCCCGCATGAAGGTAGAGCACTGCTCCGAATGACGGCTGGAGAAGGGCCCCCACCTATTCTCCCCTGCGAGGCTGTGCCCGTGCGTCCTGCTGATCTCCATTTACTCGCTTCGCTCGAAAAAAACCCCCTCCATTCTTTTGCCGAACGCTCTAACGTCGGTAAAGGCAGACGCAGAAAAAAAGGGGGCTGGGGCCGTTAGACTGACAGCGTGAGTTCGCCCGCCCTTGTCCCTCACCGTGCCTTTCTGTTTGCCGATCCTGCCGCGCATTCCCTCTCTCCGGTCATGCACCGGGCCGCTTTTGGGTGGGCCGGACTGCGCGGCGAGTACGTCGCCGAGCGCATTCCCGCGCCGGAGCTGCCCGCGCGGCTGGCCACCCTGCGGCGCGACCCGGCCGCCCTGGGGGCCAACCTGAGCCTGCCTCACAAGGAGAGCGCCTTGCCGCTGCTGGATTCGCTGAGTGACGCGGCACGTCAGATCGGCGCGGTGAACACCGTGGTGCGCCGGGGCAGCGAACTGCACGGCGAGAACACCGACGCGCCCGGACTGCTGGCGGCCCTGCTCGACGCCGGATTTGCCTCTCCGGGTGGCCCGGTGGTCGTGCTGGGCGCGGGCGGCGCGGCCCGCGCGGCGGTCTACACCGCCCTGATCAGCCTGGAGCGGGACGTCTACGTGGTGAACCGCAGCCGGGCCAGGGCCGAGGAGCTGGCCGCCGCCTGGTTCGTCCCGCAGGCCGATTTCCAGGTGCAGGACTTCCAGGTGCGGGCCGCTACCCTGGCCGAGGTGCCCTGGTCGCAGATCAGCCTGATCATCAACTGCACCAGCGCCGGCCTCGACGACCCGCAGGGAACGCCGCTGCCCGACTTCGACTTTCGCTGCTCCCCGCAGGCCGGTGTGTACGACATGGTGTATCGCCCCGCCGAAACGCGGCTGCTGCGTGAAGCGCGCGCGGCGGGCCTCAGTGCCCACAACGGGCTGGGCATGCTGGCGCACCAGGCGCGGCTGGCCTTTCAGGCCTGGACGCGTGTGGACGTTCCCGCTCAGGTGTTCTTGCGGGCTCTGGGCGGAGCGCAGCCGTGAAGCCGGCCATCTTGCCGCAGCGCCTGCCGCCCCTGCTGCGCAGCTGGGGCCGCCTGATTCCGCTGCTGGTGATGGCGCTGGTGCTGCTGCTGTCGGTGCTGCTGGCCGCCGTGGTGGGGCAATTCACGCATGAGCAGCAGCGCGTGCGCTTCGAGCGCGAGGCGACCGCCTACACCACCGCCCTGCAGGGCCGCGTGTCCGACTTCGACAAGCTGCTGCAAGCCAGCCGCGCCTTCTGGATGGCCAACCCCACCGACGTTACGCCGCAGAATTTTGCGCGCTTCACGCAGGAACTCAAGCTCACCGAGCGTTACCCGGACGTGCTGGCGCTGGGCTACAACGCCTGGTTGCCCGCCGGGCAGGAAAGCACGCTCGAAACCCTGGTCAGCTCGCTGGGGCTGCGCGGGTACAACGTCTTCCCGGAGACTACCAGCCAGAGGATGCGCGCCCCTATCGTCCTGATCGCTCCGCTGGACGCCGCGAACCGGGCGGCGCAGGGGTACGACATGTACGTGGAGCCCAGCCGCCGCGCCGCCTTCGATGAAGCCAGGCGGCGCGGGGCGTATCAGGTGTCCAAACCGGTGGAGCTGGTGCAGAAAGACGCCCTGGGCCGCCCGTACCAGGGCTTCCTGGTGGTGCTGCCGGTGTGGCGCGAGGACGTGGGCGACGCAGCTGCCACCGGGCAGCTCACCGGCTACCTGTACCTGGCGGTGCGGGCCGACCTGTTCCTCGATCGCCTGACGTCCGCCTTCCGGGTGCAGGGCATCTCATCCAGCGTGCGACTGGGCGGCGTGCCGCTGGTCAGCCGCGCCGACGGCCACGCCGAATTCAGGCAGACCGATCGGCTGGAGCTGGCGGGTCAGGGCTGGGTGGTGCAGTACGCGGCGCCGGGCAGCTTCGGGCGCGACATTTTCGGACTGGTGCCTTACCTGATTCTGCTGGCTGGCATGTTCCTCGCGGCGCTGGCCTACCGCCTGATGCAGTCGCAGGTGTACGCCCGCGAACGCGCCGAGCTGGTCAACCAGAACCTCAGCGAACTTCAGGTCAAGCAGGAACGGGCGCGCGCCGAATTCGAGGCGATCTTCCAGTCCATGCAGGACGCCGCCGCCTTCACCGATCGTGACGGTCACATCCTGATGGTCAACCGCGCCATGAACCGGCAATTCCGTTACCCGCGCGGTGAACTGGAGGGCCAGGCCCTTTCCAGCCTGCACGCCGACCGCCGCCTGGACAGCACCCTGACCTTCCAGTCGCTGACCACTCCCTATCGCCGGCGCGACCAATCGCTGTTTCAGGGCGAAGCGCAGCGTTCCGAGGTGCGCGACCAGAAAGGCGAGGTGTTCGGGCTGCTGGAAGTGGTGCGCGACGTGAGCGAGCGCGTGCAGTCCGAGCAGGCCCTGCAGGCCGAGGAACGCCGCTCGCGGGCGGTGCTGGACGCCATTCCGCACATCCTGTGGGTCAGTGACCCCGGCGGGCAGGTCACCTACACCAACGCCGCGCACCGCCGGCGCCTGGGAACTGCCACCGTGCGCGAGCGCGTGCACCCGCACGACCTGGCCGCCTACGATCAGATGTGGCAGGACGCCTACACCCTGCGCACCCGCTCTCAGGCCGAGTTGCGCCTGCAGGTCGGGCCGGCTGGCCTGAGCGCCCCGGCCACCGTCCGTGAACGCTGGTTCGAGGTGCGGGTCGCGCCGCTGCTGGACGACGCCGGCCAGGCCCAGGAGTGGGTCGCCAGCGCCACCGACATTCACGACCGCCTGGTCGCCGAGCGGCTCTCGCAGCGTAACGAGGCGCGTTACCGGGGCGTGCTGGAAGGCATGCCGCAGATCGTGTGGCTGGCCGACCCGGAAGGCGAGCTCACCTACTTCAACCGCCGCTGGGAAGAGTACGTGGGCGAGGAACGCGGCACCTTCTTGCCCACGGTGCACCCCGACGACCGCGCTGACTACCAGCAGCGCTGGTTGCAGGCGGTGCGGCGCGTGCAGCCCTTCGAGGCCGAGCACCGCCTGCTGGGCGCGGACGGCCTGTACCGCACCTTCGTGACGCGCGGCCTGCCGGTGCGCGACGCGCAGGGCCAGGTGATCGAGTGGGTGGGCACCAGCACCGATGTCGACGACAGCGTGTACGCCGAGATGAGCGCTCGCCTGCTGGCCGACATCTCCACCGCCCTCACCGCCCGCGTCAACGACCCGCTGGCCAAACGTGCCGCGAAATACCAGGCGGTGCTGGAACTCGTGACGCAGCGTATGGCGGTGGCGGGAGCCATCTGGACGGCCCCACACGCCAGGCTGCTGGCCTCGGTGCAGCAGGATCCCAACTGGAGCCTGCCGCACATTCAGACGGCCCTGCACGCCGCTGTGCAGCAGGTCATGCGCACCGAGGAGACGCAGGATATCCAGGCCCACCCCCTCCTGCACGTGGTGGCGGCCTCCGGCGCGGTGGCCACGCCCCTGATTGGCCTGGACGGCACCCTGCTGGGCGTGCTGGGCCTGGCCTACCGCCATGAACTGCACGACCGCGACCACGAACTGGTCATGGAGGTCGCCAAGCGCCTGGCCGAGTCGCTGGACAACGACGACCTGCGCGCCCAGGCGCTGGAGGCCGAAGCGGAACTGCTGAAACTGAACCAGTCCCTCGAAGAGCGCGTGCAGCGGCGCACCATGGCCCTCGAGGAAGCCAACAGGGAACTGGAGGCCTTCAGTTACTCGGTCAGCCACGACCTGCGCACGCCGCTGCGGCACGTGGTGGGCTTCGGGGACCTGCTGCGCAAGGAAAGCGCCGACACTCTGGGATCCAAGGGCACCCGTTACCTGAACGTCATCACCGAGGCCGCCGCGCGCATGAATACCCTGATCGACAGCCTGCTGGAGTTCTCGCGCATGGGCCGCGCCCAGATGAAAGCCGCGCCGGTCGACCTCCGGGCGGTGATTCAGAACGCCTGGGAACACCTGGAACCCGACCGCCAGGGCCGCCAGATCAGCTTCGAGCTCTGCGAGATGCCCACCATCGACGGGGACGCCAACCTGCTTGATCTGGTGTTCCAGAACCTGCTCTCCAACGCCATCAAGTACACCCGCACCCGCCCCGCCGCGCACGTCCGCGTCACCTCAGAAGTCCATGACGGCCGCGTCACCGTGCGCGTACGGGACGACGGGGTGGGCTTTGACCCCAAATATGCCGATAAACTGTTCGGCGTGTTCCAGCGCCTGCACCGTTCCGATGAATTCGACGGCACCGGCATCGGCCTGGCCAACGTGCGCCGCATCGTCACGCGCCACGGCGGCAGCGTGGACGCGCAATCTGTGCTGGGTGAAGGCTCGGTGTTCTCCGTGACCCTTCCCCTGCACAGCCCGGAGCCCCTTGAATGACAGATTCCGCCCCTATCCCGATTCCCCCCACCGCGCCGCAGCCCAACGTGCCACAGTCCGGCGTGCTGCCCAGCCTGCCCGCCGAAGGCGAGGCCATCACCCTCCTGCACCTTGAAGACAGCGAGCTGGATCACGAACTGGTGCTGATGAACCTCAGCGACCTGCCCTGGCCGGTGGACATTATCCGCGTGGAGGACGAGGCGGGCTTCCTGGCTGCGCTGGACGTTCCGCCACACCTGATCCTAAGCGACTTCTCGCTGCCGGGCTACGACGGCCTGAGTGCTTTCAAGGCCGCGCATGCCCGCTACCCCAACCTGCCCTTCATCATCGTGACGGGGGCCATGGGCGAGGAGGTCGCGGTGGACACCCTGCGTCAGGGCGTCACCGACTACATCCTCAAGCAGCGTCTGGAACGCCTGGCGCCCAGCGTGCGCCGCGCCCTGGTCGAAGCCGACGCCCGCGACTCGCGCGAACGTGCCGAACGCGAGGTGCGCGAGCTCAACGCCCGATTGCAAGCCCGCCTGCTGGAAGTCGAGCGCCTCAAGGGCGTCGCAGAACGCCAGAGCCAGCGCCTGGAAGTGCAGGCCAAGCAACTCGAAGAGGCCCTGAACCTCCAGAAAACCTTCCTGGCCGAAACCAGCCACGAGCTGCGCACGCCCCTGACCGCCCTGCTGGGCTACCTGCGCCGCGCCGACCGCGAAGCCGGCGGCTCGCAGGTGATCGCCGACGCCCAGCGCGTTACCGAGAACATGACCCGCCTGGTCAACGACCTGCTGCAACTCTCGCGCGGCGAACTGGTGCAGAGCGTCGAGATGCACTTCATGAACATCGGCAACCTGCTGCGTCAGGTCGGGCGGGATTTCGGCGTGCGGGTCGAGGCGCGGGATGTGGAGATCGTCGGTGATCCGGGCCGGCTCACGCAGGTGTTCGTGAATCTGGTCTCCAACGCCATTCGCGTGTGCGGCACGCCCGAAAAGGTCTTCATCGACATGCACCTGCGTCCCGGCGAGGTCGAAATCAACGTCATCGACACCGGTCCGGGCGTGCCGGATCACATCAAGCCCAAGATTTTCGACAAGTTCTACCGGGGCAAGGAAGCCGGCTCCACCGGGCTGGGCCTGACCATCGCCCAGCAGGTCGTGACCACGCACAGTGGCCGCATCGACGTGCTCGACACACCCGGCGGCGGAGCGACCTTCCAGGTGCGCCTCCCCCTGCTGGAAGACGAGGACGAGATGGACGACGGCTTCGCCTGAAGAGGCGGCCTCTGAAACAGGAGGGCTCTAGATCAACGGCTTGAGGAAACCCCGAGGAAACCCCTCGGCCGGCCAGACGACCACCGGGCCAGGCCTTTTTCCTGAAGCTGGCTGGCCCCGCCGGCTGGTGTTGAGCTGCCCTTTACCCGTTCGCAGCGGACAGGGGCAGCATGTTAGGTTGCAGACATGCCGAATCAGAAAAGTGCGTTTGTGACGGGGGCAAGCAAGGGGATCGGGTACGCTGTCGCGCAGGCCCTGGCGGGGGCGGGGTACGCGGTGACCGTCACCAGCCGTAACGAGCAGGAGATCACGCAGGCCGCGAATTCCCTGGGTGCTTCTGCGCGGGGCGTGGTGTGCGACGTGAAGGATCACCGGGCCGTGCAGGACGCCGTGGACGCTCATGTGAAGGCTTTCGGGGGGTTGGACGTGCTGTTCGTGAATGCGGGCGTGGGGCACTTCGCCAGCGTGGCTGATCTGACGGTCGAGCAGTGGCGGGACGTGATCGACACCAACCTGTCCGGCGCGTTCTACACCGTCAAGGCGGCCATTCCGGCCCTGAAGGAGAAGGGCGGGTACATCTTCACGCTCTCCAGCCTGGCGGGGAAAAACCCCTTCGCGGGCGGCGCGGCGTACAACGCCAGCAAGTTCGGCCTGAACGGCCTCTCGGAGGTGCTGATGCTCGACCTGCGCCAGCACGACATCAAGGTCACGCAGATCATGCCGGGCAGTGTCGCCACGCACTTTGCCGGCCACACGCCGGGCGAGGCCGACGCCTGGAAAATCCAGTCCGAGGACATCGCCCAGTTGACGCTCGACCTGCTGAACATGCCCGCCCGCACGTTGCCTAGCCGCGTGGAGGTGCGCCCCAGCCGCCCGGATCGGAAAAAGTAATAAGAATTCCGGCCCCTCAGTTATGAAATAATTGTTCAACCCGACTGGAAGGAGCAGGAACAAAAAGCTCCCGGACGTGGAGTGCTCCCTCCGGCGTTGTTCCGGGGGGAGCACGCAACAAACGGGAGGCTGATAAGGTCTTAAGAGCCTACGCCCTGAAGGTCTGAACGCCAGGAACACGGGCTGGCGTTCAGACCTTCTCTTCTGGAAGGCCCACGCCTACGCCTTTCGTCGGTTCCGCTCTCACGATGTCCCTGCTAGAATGCCCCGCGTGTATACGAACCGCCGTGCGCATCACGAGTACGAATTGCTGGAGCGCTTCGAGGCGGGAATCGAGTTGACGGGCAGTGAAGTCAAGAGCGTGCGCACGGGCGGCGTGGACTTCCGCGACGCTTTTGCCCGTCTGAACGGCCAGAACGTCGATCTGGAAGGGCTATACATTCCGGTGTACAAGGAAGCGACGTACAACAACCACGAGCCGCGCCGAACCCGCCGCCTGCTGCTGCACCGCGAGGAAATCGGAAAGCTGAAGCGGGGCCTGGAGCAAAAGGGCCTGACATTGGTGCCCACCCGGCTGTATCAGAAGGGCCGTTATTTCAAGGTAGAAATTGCCCTGGCACGCGGCAAGAAGCTGCACGACAAGCGCCGCGCCGAGGCCGAGAAGACCGTGCGCCGGGAGCTGCGCGAATTATGAGGCGCTGGCCCAGGCTGCTGCTCACGGGGGCGCTGGTGCTGGCCGGGCTGGCCGGGGCACAGTTCACCTTTACCAAACTGAACCTGGCCGGGCAGCAGGTGCAGAGCGTCGACCTGTACGGCGCGGAGTACGCCAGTCAGGTGACCCTGGGTGACCTGCTGGACGTGAAGCGCGACGGCAGCCTGGTGCGCGTCACTGGCCTGGGCCACGTGCTGCTGCTGCCGCTGGACGAGGATCAGGTGCGCGCCACCACCGACTTCAACACCGTGCAGCTCGACGCGCAGCGCGTGCAGGCCCGCACCGCCACCTGGGTGAACGGCAACATCTACCTGCCGCTCGACACCCTGGCGCGCGGCCTGGGTGCAGCCTACCAGAAGGGAAAATTCACGCTGCCCACGCGAACCCTGCAGAACGTCAGCAGCCGCGCCGGCAAGGACACGGACCGGCTGGTGCTCGACCTCAGCCGCGACGTGATGGTGCGCGACGAACTGAAAGGCACGGTGCTGCGCATCATGCTGAAGGGGACGACGGGCCAGACGCAGCGCTACACCACGCGCGGCGCGTTCATCCCCTACGCCGACGTGAAACAGGAAGGGGAGAACACGGTCGTGAGCTTCACCCTGCCGCAGAACAGCGGCTACCGCGTGTACCCGGTGGTGCGCCAGGGCGGCACGCGCATCGTCGTGGATGTGGGCCCCGGCATCCCCAACGACACGCCGGTGCTGATGGAGCGCCTGGCCAAGCCGCTGATCGTCCTTGACCCGGCGAGGGTGGAGGGCCTCGGCAAGGACGTGACGCTGGAGGTGGCCCGCCGCTCGGCGGAACTGCTTACCAAAGCCGGCTGGCAGGTGAAACTCACGCGTGAACAGGGCAGCGCCCTGCCCCTGAACGAGAAACTGCGGCTGGCCCGCGCCAGTGACGTGTACCTGGCGCTTGACCTGGGCCGTTTCCCGAAAACCACGCGCGGCGGCGTGACCGTGTACGAGAACACGGGCCGCAGCCCCGCCAAGTTCGTGAATGCCCTGCGCAACGGCACCGAGAACCCGCCGCTGGGGTCGCTGGCGGTGGGCGACATGGGCGGCACGCGCCGCCTGTCCGAACTGCTGCGCGGCGAACTGAAGGGCAGCGGCGTGACCGCCCGGCAGGACAGTGTGGCCCGCATGTTGACCCTGAGTGAAACGGCGCAGGCGGCGCTGCTGCTGGAAGTGGGCTGGGCCGGCAACGCGCAAGACCGCGCCAACCTGGGCACCGAGGCCCGCATGCAGGCCCTGTCGGTCTCGGTGGCCCGCAGCGTCGCCACTTACCTGACCGCGCGCGCCAACAACGCCAGTCAGGTGGCATCTGCCGGGGCGGGGGTCACGCCATGAGTGCCCTGCGCCGCCTATTCTCGCTGTTCAACGTGCTGGCCCTGCTGGTGCTGCTGGCCGCCGCCTACACCTATCAACTGGTGCAGCGTCCCGTCGCGCTGCCTGCGTTGCCGAAACTGCAACTCACGGAAGTCCACCCGGTGAAACTGAAGGTGTACTACACCGACAAGCAGGTGCAGACCCTCAAACCCCTCGAGCGCACTGTGAACGTCGCCGAGGAAACCCCCACGGCCCTGGCGCAGGCCGCCACGGACGCCTGGGCGCGCGGCCCCGGTGGGCTGGGCGACGATATTCTGCCGGTGTTGCCCGCCGGGACGCCCGCCCCGCGCATCTACGTGCGTGGCGTCCACTACTACGCCGACCTGCCGGCCGCCTACGGGAAACTGAATTACGGCACCAGCGGCGAACGCGTGCTGCTGTGCTCGCTGACCCGCACGCTGCTGGACAAACGCGGCGACGACGTGACCTTTCTGCTGGACGGCAAGAACATCGACACGCTGGGGCACCTCGACCTGCGCGACGCCTTTACGCGCCAGGACTGCATGGATCAATGAGTGGGTCGGCGGCGAAAAGCGTGTTGACTGCGAAGGGAGGGTCCGAGCGTCCAGGCGTCTGAGCGTCTAAGTTTTTGCTTAGCTGCCTGACCCTTAGACGCTTGGACGACGTTCCTTGATCCGCGCCATTACCTTGCAGGGCTTCAAATCGTTCGCGGATCGCACGCGCCTGGAATTCGCGGGGGGCGTGTGCGCGGTCATCGGGCCGAACGGCAGTGGGAAAAGCAACGTGGTGGAGGCGATTCGCTGGGCCACGCACGGGGCGCGGGCGCGAGAGTTGCGGGCCGGGCGCGGCACGGAGCTGATCTTTCACGGTTCGGGCGGTAAAGCGCCGCTGGGTCTGGCGGAAGTGACTCTGGAACTGCTGACCCCACAGGGGCGCGTGAATGTGGCCCGCCGGGTGTACCGCGACGGCACGGGCGAGCAGGACCTGAACGGGCGCGGCGTCCGGGCGCGGGACGTGCAGGCGGCGCTGCGCGGCACGGGGCTGGGGCCGGGCGGTCTGGCCGTGATCGGGCAGGGCGAGGTGAGCGGCGTCGTGCAGGCCGAGGGCAAAACCCTGCTGGGCTACCTGCAGGAAGCGGCGGGTCTCTCGCGTTCTGTGACCGTGCGGCAGGAAACCGAGCACCGTCTGAAAGAGGCGGACGCCCACCTGCGCGAGTTGCAACTGCTGCTGGACGAGCGCCGGCACGCCAGCGAGCGCCTGGCCCGCGCCGCCGCGCAGGCCCGCGAGCACCGCGACCTGACCCTGCGCGTGCTGACGCTGGAGGACGCCCTGAAACGCGAGCGTCAGGCCAGCCTGGCGCGTGAAATAGCGCAGGCCAGAGCGGACGCGCAGGCCGCACAGACCCGCAGCGCCGAACTGGGCCGCGAGGTGCAGGCCGCCGCGCAGCGCGTCGAGGAGGCCCGCGAGCACGCACAGGAAGCCAGAGCCCGCCGGAACGCCTATGCGGGCGCTCTGGAAACCCTGCGGGCGGCCCGTGAAGCGCACGCACAGGCCGCTCGTTACCGCCAGCACCTTCAAACTGAAGCGGACACCCTGAACCACGAATTACAACAACTGCCGCATACCGCGCCCGTGCAGGAGGCTCCGGATCTGCCCGCTTTGCAGGAACGGGTGCGGTCGCTGCGCGCCGAGGCAGAAGCCGCAGAAAACCGCGCCCGGAAGCTGGACGTGGAACTGGGCCGCGCGCGCACGCAGGCCGCGCAGGCGGCCGAGGCAGCCGCCCGTGCCGACGCCAGCCTGGACACGCTGCGGGCCGAACTGGAGCGCGCCGAGGGGAACCTGGAAAGCACGCAGCAGGCCCTGGCCGAAGCGCACGAGAAGCACCTGCGGGCCAGCGAACGCCGCGCCGGCGCCGAGGAGACCTTCGCGGAACTGGCCAGCCGCCGCGCCGCCCTGCAAGCCACAGAGCGCCACCTGAACGCCGAGCAATCGCGCCTGAACGCCAGCCTGGCCCCCCTGAGGCGCGAACGCGAACGCCTGGAAGCCGCGCTGAACAGTTACTCCCGTTACGGCGAAGGCGCGCGCAACGCCCTGCGCCTCGATCATCCCGGCATCGTGGGTTCCGTCGCCGACCTGCTCAGCGTTCCCGCCGAGTACGAAACGGCCATCAGCGCCGCACTGGGCCGCCGCCTGGAGCAGGTGGTGGTTCACAGCGGGGAAGACGCCCGCGAAATCATCGAGGAACTTAAGCGCGTGGGGGGGCGCGCCACCTTCCTGCCCCTCGACCTGATCCGTCCCCGTGCCCGCCGGGACACTGGCCTGCTGCGCGAGGACGGCGTGATCGGTAACCTCGCTGACCTGTGTCCCACCGACCCCCCGCTGGTGGGCGAGGCTATTCTGGCAGATACGCTGCTGGTGCAGGATTTGCGCGCTGCGAACCGCCTGGCCCGAACGCACCAGAGCCGCCCGCGCCTCGTCACGCTGGACGGCGAACTGGTGGAACCCGGCGGGGCGATCTCAGGCGGCCGCCTGCGCGACACGGGCAGCGCCGTGCTGTCGGATCAACGGCGTTTTCAGGAACTGGACGCTGAAATCGAGCAGGCTGAAGCCGGCATCCAACAATTGGGTGTCACCCTTCAAAGTACGCTGCAGGAGGTGCAGCAGGGCGCTGCGCAGCACGACACCCTCCTTCAGGCCCGCGAGACCGCCGCGCAGGACGAACGAGCAGCCGAACGCCGCGTCACGGAACTCGGCGCCCAGCAGCGTAGCCTGCTGGCCAACCGTGACCGGCTGCAGGAACGCCTGAATGCCCCCCAGCCGGTGCCGGAACTCCACCTTCAATGGCCTGATATGGGCGCCCTGGAAACCCAGTTGCTGGAAGTGCGCCAGAGCGCTGAACAGTTCCGCGAGCAGGAACGCGAGGCCGTGGAGGAACTCGCGCTGGCCCGCGAACTGGACGCCGCCTGGAAAGCCTTCCACACCGCCCAGTCCCGCGCGGTGCAGCTGCGCGCCCGGCAGGACACCAACCAGGCTGCCGTAACCGCGCAGGATGCTCACCTGGCCGCCGCGCAGGATGAAGTCGGGTGCCGCGAGGCCGCGCTGGGTTCCCTGGACGAGACGGAATTCCCCCGCGCCGAAGCGGCCCGCGACGAGGCCGCGCTGGCCTACAGCAACCTGATCGCCGAACAGAACCGCGTCCGCACCCGCCTGGATGACCTGAAGGTGCTGGTGGCCCGCCGTGAGGGCAGCCTGGAACCCCTTCTCGACGGGTGCAGTCCGCCCGGCACGCCCCGCGAGTGGACGGCGGAACTGAACCGCGCCCGCGCCGCGCTGGAACAGATGGGGCCAGTCAACGCCCGCGCCGAGGCCGATCACGCCCTGGAGCTGGCCCTCCTCGCCAGTCAGCAGGCCGAGCTGCAAGACGCCAGTACGGCCGCGCAGGAACTCCGCACACACCTGTCCGAACTGGAAACGGTGGAAGGCCACGCCACCGACGCCGCCTTCGGGCGCGTGAACACCGCTTTTCGTGAATACAGCGCCGAACTGCTGGGCGGTGTGGGCGAGCTGGAAGCCGAACGCAGCGAGGAAGGCCGCCTGACAGGCGTGCGCCTGGCCGTGCAGCCCAGAGGAAAGCGCACCCGCAGCATGACGCTGCTTTCGGCCGGGGAAAGAACCATGGCGGGCCTGGGGTTTCTGTTCGCCCTGAACCACGCCGGCGGTGAGGACGGCATGGGCGGCCTGCCGCTCGCCGTCCTCGACGAGGTGGACGCGCCCCTGGACGAAGCGAACATTCGCCGCTTCACGGCCTTCTTGGAGCGCTTCGGGCAGCGCGGCACCCAGTTTCTGCTGGTCACGCACCAGAAAGCCACCATGGAGGTCGCGCAGGCCCTGTGGGGCGTCACCACCGATCAGGGCGGAGCGAGCCGCATCCTCAGCATCCGCCAGCGTGAAGATTCCCTGTCGTAAAGCTCGCCGCATAAAAAGAGATAAAAGAAGACCGGAAGCCTGCGCCTCCGGCCTGGTGTTCCCGCCCTTTACTTCGTCAGTTCGCTGAAGCCCTCGGGGCGACTCAGGGCACGCCAGTTCAGTTCGTTCGGGCCGCTGAGTTCCGCGACGGTTTCGTTGGCGCAGTCGTACTTGGCGGTGGTCTTGCGCATGATGGGCCACACCACGGCGGCGGCGCGCCCGGCGATGTCACGCATGGGCACCGGGCCGAACATGCGCGAGTCCTCGCTGCCGTTCATGGTGCGGTTGTCGCCCATCAGGAAGTACTGCCCGTCCGGCACGGTGATTTCCTGGGCCTGCTGCACCGCCCCGATGCGGCCCGCCGCGGCGTTGTTGGCCAGGTCGCTCTGGTTGTCCCAGCAGCCCTGCTGCCGCCAGTAGTCGGTGGTCCAGCTGCTGTCGAGTTTGGTGCCGTTCACGGTGACTTCCCCGCCGGAAATGCTGATCCTGTCGCCGGGCAGCCCGATCAGGCGCTTGATCAGGAAGGGGCGGTAATTCCACAGGCCAAACGCACTTTTGTTCAGGTTGCCGATCTGCGCGGCGGCCTCGCGGGGGGGTTTGAAAATCAGGATGTCGCCGCGCTTGAAGTCCCCGACGCCGGCCTTGTGCAGCCATGTCTCGTACTTGGGGACGAACACGCGCTCGCGGTTACGCAGGTTGGGCATCATGCTATTGCCGTCCACGCCGACCAGCGTGGCCAGAAACTGGGTGATGACCACCGCGAACACGATGGGTTCCAGGACTTCCTTCCAGAGTTTTTGCAGCGGCGTGGCTGTTGGTTTGGCCTTCACAGGAGTGGCGGGCGCGTCTTGACGAGTCATGCAACGCAGAGCATAGCTTAAAAGACGTTAAGAGAAGAGGGTGGCCGCCGGGCGCTCGCCCACTGCTCCTTCCCCTGCAGACTCCACGATTCTGCCGTCCAGCAGGTGCAGGGCGCGGTCGGCCGAAGCGGCCAGCGACTCGTCGTGCGTGACCAGCAGCACGCCGGCCCGCTGCTCGCGGGCCAGTTCCAGCAGCAACCCCGCGACTCGCTGGGCGTTGGCGCGGTCGAGGCTGCCGGTGGGTTCGTCGGCCAGCACGGCGGCGGGCTGCCCGGCCAGGGCGCGGGCGATGGCGACGCGCTGGCGTTCGCCGCCGCTCAGGACGCCCGGCATCTCGCGGCTCCGTTCCCCCAGGCCCACGCGCTTCAGCAGCGTCTGGGCGTGCTGCGGGTCACCGGTTCCGCTCAGCATCAGCGGCACCTGCACGTTTTGCAGGATGGTCAGGTCTTCGAGCAGGTAGTGGTGCTGGAACACCAGGCCCAAGCGCCCGGCGCGGCGCACGGCGCGGGCCTGGGTATCCAGCGTGTCCACGCGCTCGCCGGCCCACCACACCTCGCCCTGCTGCGGCACGTCCAGGCCGCCCAGCAGGTGCAGCAGGGTGCTTTTGCCGCTGCCGCTCGGCCCGCTTACGGCGACCACCTCGCCGGGCTGCACGCTCAGGCTCACGCCGTGCAGCACCGTCGCCGGCCCGAAAGCGTGGTGCAGGTGCCGGGCTTCCAGGGCGGGGGACGGTGTGGGCACAGTCATCTGGGGAATGGTAGTGCATCAGGGGCGCTGTGTAGGGGCAGCCGTATTTGGCAAGGGTGGGGATCGGCCCTTGTGGGGGCGTTTGCATTAACTGGACATCGGGGCGCCCGGGGTGCGCGAGGCGTTACAGTGTGGGCGATGTCCCATCTGGACGCCCTGCGCCGTTCTCCACTGTTTGTCCGCGTTCCCGAGGAAGCGCTGCGGGATACGGCGCGCATTGTCATCGAGCGGCAGTTTCAGCCGGGCACGTTGCTGCTGGAGCAGGACGTGACCGGCGACACGCTGCATATCCTGACGCACGGCATGGTGCGGGTCACGCGGGCCAGTGTCGCGGGCCGCGAGCGCATCCTGGGCGATATCTACGCGCCCAGCGTGGTGGGGGAGACGGCGGTGCTGGATCAGGGCGAACGCAGCGCGTCGGTGCGGGCCATGACCGAGGTGCGCACGCTGATGCTGCACCGCGAGCACTTCGAGCAGCTGCTGCAGCGCCACCCGCGCCTGCTGTGGAACCTGACGGTGATGCTGGCCCAGCGGGTCACCGCCCTGAACGACGAGTTGATCGTGCTGGGGCAGGACACCCAGGCGGCGCTGGCGCATGTGTTCGCGGGCATGTACCGGCAGCGCCTGGCGGCGGGGATGCCGGACGCGCCGGTGCTGCCGCTGTCCACGGCGGACGTGATGGCGCGGGTCAGTGCCAGCCGCGAGACGGTCACGCGCGTGTTGCGGCGCATGGAGCAGCAGGGCCTCCTGAAGACGACGCCTGCGGGTGTGCGCCTGCTCGATCCGGCGCTGCTGGAAGAACTGTCGCTGAACAGTGACGACCTCGACTGACCCCTCAGGGACAGGGGCCTTGCCTGTCCGGGCCTGCCGGGCGGGGCAGCCCGCTAGAGTATTTGACAAAAGAACAGCGTGCTTTTTGTCTGGGCAGACTGGCACAGCTCGCAGAGAGCGAGTGAATTTAAACGAGCAGGACGGCGAATGGAGTTATGAGGCGTGGTGTTCTCCGCAGAACGGAATTCGGAGAACTGCTCTAGAATCGCGTCATGGCAACGTTGGAAATAGATTGTCCGGTGTGCGGTGAAGTGCTGGAACTGAGCGCCGAGGATAGGGCCGAATTGCAGGTGGGCGACGTGATCGTCTGCGACTCCTGCAACGCCGAGATGGAAGTGACGCGCAACGGCACAGAGGAAGATTTCGAGCTGGATCTGCTGGGCGTGCTGACCACCTGCCCGAACTGCGGGGAGGAATTCGAGGTCACCGAGGAGATGCTGGATGAGGCCCCGGTGCTGGAAAGTGCCGATGGCGTGACGGTGAGCGTGGTGGACTGCCCGCATTGCCGCGCCCGCATTGAACTGGAATTCGAGGAGAACCCGGACAACTGACGACAAGCCGGCTAGACAACTGCATACGTAAATTTTTTCAGGCTCTAGCCTAACAAACGTAAGGAGTAACTATGTCTACCGTTCAATTTGAAAACCCGGATACCGGTGCAACCATCGAGCTGACCAACCCTGAACTCGGCGAACTCGTGATTGACGAGGAAACGGGCGTCGAATACGAAGTCGTGAGCGTTGAGCCGCCCCGCCTAGAAGCCGCCCCGCAGGAAGCGGAGGACTGGGGCGAATAAGTCCCGGCGATGACACCGCCAGCTTTCCACAGGCTGGCGGTCTTCGCTGTGATCCCCCAGGAACCTTTATGGCCGAACTCGCTGTGCTGTACGACCGTATCCGCCCCGACGAGAAGATGCTTTTCGAGGCACTCGACGACCTGGGTATGCCCTACGACAAGGTCTACACCCCTCAACTGAAACTGACGTTTGACGAGCACGGGCAGGCGCAGGTGCCGTGGAAGGTCGCCATCGAACGCTGTGTCAGCCAGACGCGTGGCCACGCCGTGACCCGGGCGCTGGAAGCCTTCGGCGTTCATGTCATCAACCCCAGCCATGTCATCGAACTGTGCGGCGACAAACTCGCCACCAACGCCAAGCTGCACGCCGCCGGCCTGCCCACCCCCCGTACCGGCGTGGCTTTCGACGGTGACTCGGCTCTGCACCTCATCGAGGACATGGGCTACCCCGCCGTGCTGAAACCCACCGTGGGCTCGTGGGGCCGCATGGTCAGCAAGCTGAACGACCGTGACGCCGCCGAGGCGGTCATCGAGCACAAGGAAGTGCTGGGTGGCCCGCAGCACGGCGTGTTCTACGTGCAGGAGCTGATCGACAAGCCGGGGCGCGACATCCGCGCCTTCGTGGTCGGCGGCCAGTGCATCGGCGCGATCTACCGCACCAGCGAACACTGGATCACCAACACCGCCCGCGGCGCGAAAGCCAGCAATTGCCCGGTGACCCCCGAGATCGCCGATCTGGCGCAGCAGGCCGCCGCTGCCATTCACGGCGAGATCGTCGCCATCGACCTGGTCGAAGATTCCGCCCGTCAGAACAGGTGGGGCGGCCTGGTCATCATCGAGATCAACCACACCATGGAATTCAAGAATTCCGTCAGTACCACTGGCGTCAACATCCCCCGCCTGATGGCCGAATACGCCGCCGGCAAACTGAACGCTTCCCGGTAAATGGTGGTCAGTCGCACAACCTGACCGGGATGCTCCTGTCCAATCGCTGGCCCACAGTTGACTGTCGGCCGGCTTTTTTTTCTCCAGTCTGGAACCGTTTCCTGGCCGTTCCCGTGCGTGTTACACTGGGCGGGTCTGCTCAGCGTCAGTGTTCGCAATGGGAGTTCTCGTTCGCCCCAATTGCCCGATACAGCCTTAAAAGGCACGCTCACGGGTAAGAGCCGGGGAAAGGATAGGCATAACATGGCAGAAGTCATTCTGGAACACGTCAACAAGCGTTACGGCACCAAGCACCATGCGGTCAAGGATTTCAACCTGCACATCGCCGACCAGGAGTTCATGGTGTTCGTCGGGCCGTCGGGTTGCGGCAAATCCACCACCCTGCGCATGATTGCGGGCCTGGAAGACATCACCGACGGCGTCCTGAAGATTGGCAACCGCATCGTCAACGACGTGCCGCCTAAAGACCGCGACATTGCCATGGTCTTCCAGAACTACGCCCTGTACCCGCACATGAACGTGTACGACAACATGGCCTTTGGCCTGAAACTGCGCAAGACCCCGCAGGCTGAAATTGACAAGCGCGTGCGCGACGCCGCGAAAATCCTGCAGATCGAGCACCTGCTGGGCCGCAAACCCAAGGAACTCTCGGGCGGTCAGCGTCAGCGCGTGGCGATGGGCCGCGCCATCGTGCGCGAACCCGCGGTGTTCCTGATGGACGAGCCGCTCAGTAACCTGGACGCCAAACTGCGCGTGGAGATGCGCTCGCAGATCAGCCAGCTGCACCGCCGCCTGGGGGCCACCATCATTTACGTGACACATGACCAGGTGGAAGCCATGACCCTCGGCAACCGCATCGTGGTTATGCGCGACGGCGTGATCATGCAGGTCGACACGCCCATGAACCTGTACGACTTCCCACAGAACAAGTTCGTGGCCGGGTTTATCGGCAGCCCCAGCATGAACTTCCTGACCGCCCGCGTTCAGAACGGCCAGTTTGTTATCGGCGAGAACCGCGTGGCCCCCATGGGCCGCCTCGCCGAGAGCCTGCGCGCCTACGAAGGCAAAGACGTGGTAATGGGCATTCGACCCGAGCACGTCGGTATCCCCGGCCTGACCGACATTCCGCAGGGTGTGAACCACCTGCGCGGCAAAGTCGTGGTGGTGGAGCCGCTCGGCGCCCAGACCGACCTGATCATTCACATCGGCGACCAGCCCCTCACCGCCAAAGTCGAGGGCCAGGCCCTGGTCAACCCCGGCGACGACATCGACATTCTGATCGACCAGACGCGCCTGCACGCCTTTGACCCCGCCACCGAACAGGCCATCGACCGTGGCACGCCCGCCGGTACGCGCGGTCAGGCCGACACCCCCGGCCTGGGCTACAGTTACGCGCCCACCGCCAACGCCATGCAGTAAAAGGCGCCTGGGGACTGAAAGCTAGGGACTGGAAGCGTGGCTTCTCCGCTTATCAATGAGCCAGCTGAAATTGAGCGTCCATCTCAGACACAGGAGATGGACGTTCTTTCATTTCAGTTTCCCGTCAACAGCTGGCCCTATGTTCACCTGACCTTCCCGCGCCGCGCTAGACTGACGCCGCAACCCCCACAATCCCTACAGATCAAGGAGATGAAATGAAAAAAACCCTGCTCACGCTGACGGCCTGACAAATTTTATGAGAAGACGTCCCCGATAGGGGATAATTTCTGTTTGTGACGACAAAAATGCTCCTCGGGGACGTACCCCGACTCTACCAGAATGTCCGCCCCTTCCTCAGTTCCC